>DASUTO010000305.1:0-6273 GCA_036374555.1 Chitinophagaceae bacterium | reverse complement strand
CCGATGATACCACTTCTTTCAAAGCAACTTCTTCGGCGCTGATCACTGCCATCAATAAAACGTTGTTTGCCGTGAGCAATGATGACCTGCGTCCTGCAATGACCGGTGTGTTTTTTGAATTGGATAAAAAAGGAATGCAGTGCGTGGCCACTGATGCGCATCGTTTGGTAAAATATAGAAGGACGGATGTAAGTTGTCCAAAAAGCGACAGCTTTATTGTTCCTAAAAAACCATTGACTCTTTTAAAGTCTGCTTTGCCTGCAAATGATGAGGAAATCTCTATCAGCTACAACAGCAATCATTTTTTTGTAAAACATGGCACTACACAAATGAGTTGTCGCCTGATCGATGCCCGTTTCCCGGATTATAAAGTGGTGATCCCTACTGATAATCCATACAAACTCGTGGTTAATAAAAATGATTTCCAGGGAGCTTTGCGCCGCGTTGCTATCTTCAGTAACAAAAGCACCAACCAGGTGGTTCTTAGCATCGCCGGTAGCGAACTTGAATTGACTGCCCAGGACGTTGATTTTAGTTTTGAAGGTGATGAAAGAATGAAATGCCGTTATGATGGCGAAGATCTTGCTATTGCTTTCAATGCAAAATTTTTAATAGAAATGCTTAACGCTGCGGACAGCGCTGATATAAAAATTGAACTTTCCACCCCAACCAAAGCGGGAATTATAAAGCCTACAGAGCAGGAAGATGATGAAGAGCTGATGATGCTGGTAATGCCACTAATGCTGAATCAATAATGGCCCCACCAAACCTCTCCGCCTAAGGCGGAAGGCTTAGCAAATAACCAAGGCCAATAATAAGAAAATTTGTGTCCGTTCATTGGAGCAGCTTTTTTATTTTTATAGAATGGACTTCATCATTCTGCAATCTTTTAATAATTACATGGATGCCCATCTGCTAATAGCCCGCTTAGAAAGTGAGGATATTGAATGCTGGCTACAGGATGGGAATACCGTTACCATAAATCCAATCTGGACCAATGCGGTGGGAGGAATAAAATTGCTTGTCAAAAAAGAAGATCTTTCCCGTGCCCGTCAGATCTTCCGGGAAGCGGAAAACAACCGCAAGCAGGCGGTTGGGTGTCCAAAATGCAAGGGGCACAACATTGATTAGTCAGCACTCCGCGTAAGGCCTCAAACTGGATCAGTGCAATATTCACTTACGTTTTTGGAGGTTTTGCTATGGCTGTAGACAAAGTAAATCACTGTTTTGACTGTGGGCACGAATTTGAAAATAGTAACGAAACAAACGCATCCGTTTAACATTTTTTGGTGTAACTTTTCATTAAAGAAGTCTTCTGATGTGGCATGACATAAGAAACTATTTCGATACTCTAGAAAATCATCCTGTGCAGCGAATGATCTTTCTTGTGGGTGGCCTTTTAATATTCTGGATTCTCGAAGGCGCCATTCCATTATTACAATTACGCTACAAAAAAAATAAATTTCGTCATGCGGGGATCAATCTTTTTTTCACCGTTATACACCTTGTGATTCACACGGCTCTTGCAATTTTAATTGTGATGTTAAGTGATTGGTGTAATAGAGAATCATTTGGCATTATTTACTGGACAAATGCGAATACAATTTTTACGATCCTTACAGGTGTTCTTGCATTGGATTTTAGTAGCTGGCTGGTACATTGGATTATGCATAAAGTGCCGCCTTTGTGGGGTTTTCATCTTATTCATCATACCGATAACAATGTAGATGTAACCACTGGCCTGAGGCATCATCCGGGTGATAGCATTCTTAGAGGTATCTTTTTCCTGTTGCTAATTTTTGTTTCAGGGGCGCCCATGTACGTGGTCATGATCTATCAAACTTTATTGGTACTTGCCACAGCTTTTACTCATGCGAATATTTCTTTACCAAAGCCGGTAGATAAGGTCATCAGCTACATTTTAGTTTCTCCCAATATGCATAAAGTACATCATCATTGGAAACAGCCTTATACTGACAGTAATTATGGAGGGGTATTTTCCATTTGGGATAGAATATTCGGTACCTATAAAATACTCGACCCTAAAGAAATTCGTTACGGCCTTGACCGTTACTACCCAAATGAAAAAGACGAGGATCTTGTCGCCCTGCTAAAAAAGCCATTTCAAAAACTTGAAGGTTGATTGCTTTTGCTAACTTTCCCCAATGAATATTGTTGCCGTCATTCCTGCCCGCTATGCAGCTACCCGTTTCCCAGGCAAGCTTATGCAGATGCTGGGAAAGAAACCGATCATTCGTCATGTATATGATAATACAGTGGCAACAGGCTTATTCGACGATGTTTATGTGGTAACAGACAGCGACATTATTTATAAAGAAATAAAAGAGAATGGCGGCAAAGCCATCATGAGCAAGAAAGAACACGAAAGCGGCAGCGATAGAATTGCCGAGGCTGTCGCAAAAATGAATGTTGATGTAATTGTAAATGTGCAGGGTGATGAACCTTTTATAAAAAAAGAACCGCTGGAAAAATTAGTTCGGCTTTTTGACGATCCAGGTGTACATGTTGCCTCACTGATGAGAAAAATTTCAAAAGAAGAGGCGGGTCATCCTAACAATGTAAAAGTTGTCACTGATAAATCAGGTTATGCTCTTTATTTCAGCAGGAGCGTTATTCCCTATCAAAGAGACGAAAATGCGAATGCCGGGTATTTTTTGCATGTTGGCGTTTATGCCTATACAAAAGATGTGTTGATGAATTTTACGAAATGGCCACAATCTTCATTGGAAAAGATTGAAAAACTGGAGCAGCTGCGTTATTTGGAAAATGGTATTAAAATAAAAATGGCGGAAACTTATTATAACAATATTGCTATTGACACACCGGAAGATTTGGAAAGAGCGAAAAGCTCTTTATAGTTTAATCATTTTTCTTATTTAACTCTCTTAATATTTCTTCCTGCTTATCTCTTATTTCTGCCAACTTTAATTGGTTTGCCGCATTATCTTCTATTGAAAGCTGTTTTATAATTGAAAAGTATTCTTTTCGTGCATTCAATAATTCTTCAAACAATTTAATTCTCTTTTTTGATTCTTCAGAAACATTATAGCTCTTCATTTCTGTTATAATCGCTGTAGCCTTTTCAAACTCCCGGTTAAGGTTTTTTTCATTCTTGTTTATCCAACTACTATTTTCTGGCGTGCCCTCTCTGAAAATGTTAACGATTGCCTTATCGCTCTCAGCAAATTCATTGTTCTTCTTAATGAATCTGTCAGCGTCGGGAAATCCCACTTCTTTTAGTTCTTTTAAAACCGCCGCTCTGTCTTCACTGCCTATCTTGTTTCCGGGATTGTCCAGATACATCCATGCAGACAAAACCACCACAGCAATTATTGCCACTAAAGCAAGCTTGCTTTTAGATCCCTCCTCTTCCTTTTTTAATAATAAATAAAAAACAAACCCAATTATAATACCGCTTAACAAGCCGCCAATATGGGCTGCGTTATCTATCCCGGATCTCATTCCATAAACGATATTAAAAACAACAAAGATCCCGATGCTTTGTAAAAGAGCAGACCTTACCTGTTTAGGGATCAGATTTGTAAAAAGCAAGGCAAGAAAAACCCCATACAAACCAAAGATGGCACCAGATGCCCCGGCGCTATTCACGCCTTCCTTATGCCACCATAAACTTACAATGCCGGCTATTATTCCTGTACATAAATAAGCCGTGACATACTTTGTTTTACCCAGCATTGGTTCCAGGTAAACGCCTGCAGTATAAAGAGCATACATATTCATCGCAAGATGTATGATACCGAAATGAATAAATGTGCTGGTTATTAGCCGCCACCAATCGCCTGAAAGTGTAAGAGCGGTAACATTGCTTCCCCATTTAATATGCACAAGTCCATTCGTTACGGCAAAAATTTCTGCCCCGTCAATTGCCATTAATATAAACACAATAACATTTATTGCCATGATGCTATAGGTCAGATATAAATTTGAACCGGAGAGTTTCATTACTCTATCAATTTCCTGCCCTTGTTTTGTTTCCTCTCTTACAGTTTGAACTGTTTGTGCCCTTAGTTGTTCGATCGCTTCCGCCCAGGCTGGTTTCGGTATTGATGATCTTACTTTTTCAAATGTTGCCATGAATTCTTTGATATGTTTTTTATTCCTTCCCATCATATCAAACGATTCATTGTGAACCTGGCTACTGGTAACAGACATCATGTCGCCGTTTGCCTCCACTACTATTTCATCACCATATTTATTCCAGCTGCGGGGTGTATATCCCACGATCGCATTGGGACCAGCATATTTAGGCGTCCAGCCAAGCGCTAAAAAAGTTCCGTAAGCGAAGACCAAAAGCTGGTCTGTTGTTTGCCCGGGAAAGGAAAATTCCTGTTTTTGAGACGGCATTATTTTTCAATTTGATTTCAAAATGCAAAAATTAAATGGGTTCACAAAACGAATGATCGGTTTGTTATTTTTAAATACCGGCTATTCCCCTGATGAGATTCTTTTGCTAACTTACCAATGTTATGAATGTTAAGCTTAAACCGGAAAAGTATCTTCGCTACCTGGTGCCGCTAAATTTATTTGGTACAAAGCGTACTCGTGAGATATTAAGCCAGAACCCAACCATAATTCCTCTTCGGGAAGATTCCAAAGAAAGAAGGATCATCATTTATGATTACAATGCCGAGACCATAGAGATGCAGGAGGCGAAAGATGTAACCGAATGTTTCAAATTTTTATCGCGACACACCATTACCTGGATCAATATTGACGGCATTCGCAAGGCTGATGTGGAAGCGCTTTGCACTCATTTTGGGGTACATCCGTTGATACAGGAGGATATCATGAGTATAAATCAACGGCCAAAAATGGATGATATCGACAATATCCTTTTTTGCCTGCTCAATATGCTGTACTATAATTCTCAAAAGAATACAGTAGAACATGAACAGATCAGCATTGTACTGGGAAAAAATTTTGTACTAAGCTTCCAGGAAGATGCCAACCGTGATGTTTTTAATTCCCTGAGAGAAAAATTGAAACTCCCCAATAGTCGCTTGCGCCAGGCTGGCGCCGATTATCTCTGTTATACAATGCTTGACCTTATCGTTGACCATTATTTTATTGTAATGGAAAATCTCGGCGACCAGATCCAGGAGCTGGAAGAGGTAGTAGTAAGAAGCACAAGCCAAAGAACATTGGCAAAAATAAACCAGCTGCGTAAGGAACTAATTGTTTTGAAAAGAAATATGACCCCTGTCCGTGAGCTTGTCAATGGCTTTATCCGTAGTGAAAGCGATCTGCTTGATGATCGAAGCACAAAATATTTCAAAGATGTTTATGATCATATTGTACAGGCAAACGACTTAAGCGAAACTTACCGGGATATGATGATCAACATGCATGATCTTTATCTCAACAACGTGAACTTAAAGATGAATGAAGTGATGAAGGTGATGGCAATAGTGACTTGTTTATTGGCGCCGGCAACTGTTATCGGTGGTATATTCGGGATGAACTTTGAAAGAATTCCCTGGCTGCATAATCCTTATGGATTTTTCGGCGCCGTTATTGTAATGTTAGCCATACCAATCTGGATGCTCTGGCTTTTTAGGAAAAGAGGATGGTTCTAAATATCTTTTCTATAGAAGAAGTCTGTTTCTTTTACCCAGCCATTTTTTTCATAAACTTTTTGTGCGGTATAATTATCTGCTGCCGTTTGCAATAACAGCCATTTTGAATTTGTTTCAGCTCCGAATTCTTTTGCCGCCTCAAGCAATTTTGTGGCGGCTCCTACTCCTCTTGATTTTTCATTTACATAAAGATCATTCAGCAGCCATGTTCGCTTCATGCTTACAGACGAAAAAATTGGAAACAGTTGTGTGAAGCCGATCAATTCATCTTGTTCTTCCGCAATAAAGATCACTGACTCTTTCCTTTTCATTCTTTTTTTCAAAAATGATCTGGCATTTGCTATATCTGATTGCTGTTTGTAAAAAATCCTGTACTTGTCAAACAGTATAGAAAGATCATCTATGTCTTTTTTCTTTGCCCTTCGAATGATCATAAAAACTATTTTGTCGGCTTGAATTTATAAGGATATACTTTTCCCGAGTTCCATTGACATACATAAAGGTTCTCTTCATCATCCACCAATACATCATGCGGATGTTTGAAAAGTTTATCAGTTTGATGAAATGGTTTTAATTTATCGTTCTCATATGCCGCTTCAGAGCCACAAAGCACAGACACAACCTGGTTTTCTTTATTAAGAATAATAACGAATCC
>DASUTO010000304.1:0-3005 GCA_036374555.1 Chitinophagaceae bacterium | reverse complement strand
CAATACTCAACCATTGTTGAACAAGCAGCATCAGAACACAATCCATCTGTACTTGCTATCTATGCATTTGAGTTAGCAAAAACATTCAATACATTTTATACCGAACATTCAGTTATGAATGCCGAGTCAGGTGAAAAGAAGCAATTAAGATTGAAGCTTTCTGAAATGACCGCTAATGTGATCGCTTCTGCAATGGGATTGCTTGGGATCAAAGTTCCTGAAAGGATGTAAGTTCATTAATCGCCACCACCACCTTAACTCCGGTTTTGGTGACAATATCACTCATAGATTTCTATTTATACAATGAAGTTAAATATTCGGGCATAAAAAAACCGGCAAGTATCGATGATACCTGCCGGCTTCTTATATTAATTTAATTGTTACATTCCTGGCATAGATTTCTTCTGCTTATACACTGCAAGACCCGGGTCCATTTCAATTGCCTTATCACAAAGCGCTACACCTTTCTCCTTCTCTCCTTTTTTCTGGTAACTCATACCGATCATATAGAGTGATTGTGCATTTGTTTTATCATACGTAAGCACTTTATCCCAGTAATCGATCGCATCCTGATACTTACCGGAATAATAATAAGCTTCTGCGACCATGTTAAGAATATTCAGGTCGCTTGGTTTTTTTACAAGGATATCTTTCAGGATCGTCATGGCTTCTTCAAGTTTGCCTACATTCAAATAAGCCACTCCAAGATTTTCCATGTAATCATTGTCTTTTTTATACCCTCTTTCACCTGCCAATAAAATATACTTCAAGGATTCTTTATCGGCATTCATTGCATAGTAAATAAGTCCAAGTTCATATATCCAGTTGTTTTTATCAGGTGCCAAAGCAATCGCTTTATCAAAATAAGGAATAGAAAGTTTATAGTTCATCATATCCGCATAGCTGCGGGCAATCAAATATGGGATCTCTGCATTTTTCGGATCTTCTTTTTCTGCGGCCTGCAAATATTTTATTGCTTCACCATAATCATCCCTATCGTAATAAATTTTTCCAAGGAAATAACTAACCTTTTCATTTGGGTCAGCTTTCTTTAATTTATCAGCATACAGGATCGCATCATCAAATCGTTTTGTATTAAAAGAAAGATTCAGTAATTGTTTGTACAACGTCGGTGAATTATCTCCCATTTGCTCCAGCTTCTGCAACATCTCTCTTGCCTGCGCATATTTGTTCAGGCCAAGCAACACATCAGCAAGCTCCGTAACGATCGCTTTGTCATTTGGATTATACTTGTACGCTTTGTCAAGATTTTTCCAAACCTCGAGCTTACGTCCTGCTTGTTTTTCTGCTAAAGCTTTTTGATAGTAAAAATTAGCACTGTCTGCCTGCGAGTAAGTTGCCAGGGCAACTCCAAAGCTTAAGATGGTGAGTAGAATAGATCTCATAGGGCAAATATTAGGATTTTAAAAAACGGTCTTCCTGGTAAAAGTAATTTCTTAAGTTGGTAAATCATAGCCTTTAACCCTCAATATTTTAGTGCACAAGTCGCCCAAAATAAATTATTTCAAAATAATGGCGGCTAACGGCGGAAGATTCAGCGTTAACTTATAGAGTTTTTGATCCTTATCAACGAGTTCGGATCTTATATCAGGATTAAAAACGTTTCCTGTACCCCAATATTTTGTTGAGTCTGAGTTGAAAATTTCCCTGGTAAAAACCTTGCTATAGGTGTAAATATCCCAGTCATTTCTAACGACTGGCGTTAGATTAAGGATCACTAATACATCGTCTGTCTTCTTTTTCCCTTTTCGTTTGTAGCAAATAACTGACTCTGCCCTGTGATTCAGATCAACCCATTCAAACCCATCGATGCTAAATTGATTTTGATGCAACGCCGGTTCAGCAACCAATATTTTGTTCAAATCGGCCACACAGTTTTTCAGTAACCGATGACCGTCGTGTTGCAACAAAAACCAATCCAATTCTGATTTATAATTCCATTCACTCGTTTGTCCAAACTCATCACCCATAAACAAAAGTTTTCCACCGGGGTGAGTCCACATGTACGAGTAAAGCAAACGAAGGTTTGCGAACTTTTGCCATTCATCTCCGGGCATTTTATAAAGCATCGGGCTTTTGCCGTGCACTATTTCATCATGACTGAGTGGCAACATGAAATTTTCGTCATAATAATACATCATACTGAAGGCAAACTTATCCTGGTGATGTTGCCGGTGAATGGGATCAATTTTAAAATAATCCAATGTATCATGCATCCAGCCCATCATCCATTTCATTCCAAACCCAAGACCGCCATTCCATGTAGGTTTTGAAACGCCGGGCCAATCGGTTGCTTCTTCGGCGATTGTTTGAACATCGGGAAAATCACGGAAGATAGTTTCGTTCAGGTCTTTTATAAAAGCGATCGCTTCTAAATTTCCATCTCCACCATATTCATTCGGTTCCCATTGGCCATGTGTTCTTGAATAATTTAATTTCAACATTGATGAAACAGCATCCACCCGTATTCCATCAATATGAAACATATCAAACCAAAATCTTGCGCTGCTTATTAAAAAAGATTTTACTTCGCCCCTTTTGTAATTAAAAATATAACTGTTCCAGTCAGGATGAAATCCTTTGCGCATATCTGCATACTCATAAGTATGCGTGCCATCAAACATGAACAAGCCATGAGCATCATAAGGAAAATGTGAAGGGACCCAATCGAGAACAACACCAATTCCTTCTTTGTGGAATGCATCAACCATTCTCATTAATCCCTGCGGATCGCCAAACCGTGATGTTGCTGCAAAAAAACCGGTACATTGATAACCCCAGCTCCCATCAAAAGGATGTTCCATTACAGGCATCAACTCAACATGTGTAAATCCCATTTCTTTTACGTAAGGAACCAATCTTTCTGTTATCTGGTCGTAAGTGTTATAAGATTCTTCATCATTTCTATCTGGCCGTTGCCAACTGGCAAGATGGACTTCATAAACACTCCATGGCGCTTCCAGTGAATTATGCTTCTTTCTTTT
>DASUTO010000303.1:0-2106 GCA_036374555.1 Chitinophagaceae bacterium | reverse complement strand
CGGCGGGCTATAAAGTAATCGATGGGACCAATAAATTCCTGATGCCAGGTCTTTGGGAAATGCACGGACACTTTTTTATTGACGATGGGCCGTTAATGATGGCAAGAGGAGTAACTAACCTGCGGGACATGGGCAATAGCGACGAACTCTGGAAACTGAAAAAAAGAATTGAAGCCGATAGTATTCTTGGACCCGAGATCAATATCACTTCTGGTTTTATTGATAAGATCGGGGAATTTGCTGCTCCGACTGGTTCATTAATCAAATCATTGGAAGAGGGATTAAAATACATAGATGACTATCATGCAAAAGGATGTCAGCAGATAAAACTATATAGCTCAATAAATCCCGAATGGGTAAAGCCATTGGCTGACAAAGCACATAGCTACGGCATGAGAGTTTGTGGCCATATCCCGGCCTTCATGACAGCCTCACAAGCGATCGATGCAGGCTATGATGAGATCACACATTTAAACATGCTGATGCTTAATTTTTTTGGAGATACAGTTGATACAAGAAACATGACACGTTTCTAATTAGTTGGAATGAAAGGAGCATCAATAGATGTTAATAGCGATGTTGTAAGAAATTTCATTCAAAAAATGAGAGATAAAAATATCACGATCGATCCGACTATATCGGTATTTGAAAGCATGTTTATTGATCTCCCGGGCAAAATTGCAAAAGCCTACGTCCCGGTTGCCGCCTATCTGCCTCCTGAAACAAAAAGAAATGGTATGGCAGGTGGATTTGTTGATGATGAATCGTTGGCTCTGCAATACAGCAGGTCATATGAAGTAATGAAAAAGTTCTTAAAAGTGCTATATGACAATGGCATTTACGATCCTTGCGGGTACTGATGGTGGAATAGTACAGCATGAACTTGAAGTTTATAGCGAATGCGGTATTCCGAACTATGATGTATTAAGAATGGCCACTTACTTACCTGCAAAAGAATATGGGTTGCTTGATAAATATGGAACAGTTGCTCCGGGCAAGATCGCTAATCTCATTTTAATTGATGGTGATCCGAAGAAGAACATTAAAGACATCCGTAAGATCTATCTCACTATCAAAGAAGGGAAAATCTATTCTCCGAAAAGAATTTATACAGCCTATGGATGGAAATATTATTATTGATTAACCACTTCGAGTGGCGTTGTTTTCGGCATTTGTGCATTGCGCATTGCAATGCTCCTTACCGCTGTTCCTGCAAATTCTTCAAATGCTTTTTTTGTGATCTCATCGTCACTCATCATGATCGGCACACCCTGGTCGCCGCCTTCCCGAATACTTTGTACTAATGGTATCTGTCCAAGAAATGGAAGATCATATTCTTCTGCTAATCGTTTACCACCTTCTTTACCAAATATGTAATATTTATTATCAGGTAACTCTGCGGGAGTAAAGTAACTCATGTTCTCAACCAATCCAATTATAGGAACATTCACCTGCGCTTGTCCAAACATGGCAATTCCTTTTTTTGCATCAGCTAATGCGACATCCTGTGGCGTAGTAACAATTACAACACCTGTTACAGGTACGGTTTGAACCAATGTGAGATGGATATCACCAGTGCCCGGTGGCATATCAACAACGAGATAATCCAATTCGCCCCAAAAAACATCAGTTACAAATTGACGAATGGCGCTGCTCGCCATCGGGCCACGCCAAACAACTGCATTTTTTTCATCTACAAGGAACCCAATGCTCATGACTTTAATCCCGTATCTCTCCAGGGGAACGATCATTCCTTTATCATTTCCTACATCCATCATCATGGGCCTCTCACCGCGAAGACCAAACATGATCGGGACACTTGGTCCATAAATATCAGCATCCATCAAGCCCACCTTTGCGCCTCCTTGCGATAACGCAATAGCAAGATTTGCCGCTACTGTTGATTTACCTACCCCGCCCTTTCCACTTACAACAGCAATAATATTTTTTACATTAGGCAACACAGAACCCGGGTCGGTTCTTTTTGTAGTCGTATTTGATGTGAAATTTACTTTTACATTCGCATCTTTATTCACCAGGATCTTTATCGCATTCACGCAGGCATTGCCGATCATATCTTTTAGCGGGCAGGCGGGTGTGGTAAGC
>DASUTO010000302.1:0-8409 GCA_036374555.1 Chitinophagaceae bacterium | reverse complement strand
TGTACTGTTGTAACAGAATAATTTTTATATTCCAATAATGTTTTTATCATTTGGCCAATATCCGGCTCATCATCCAATACTAAAATTTTTTCGAACGCCGTCATAAAATTATTTTAACAAACGGGTAATGTAAATGTAAATGTCGATCCTTTATCTTTTTCGCTGTTCACTGATATGGTACCATTATGTTTTTCCAATATCTCTTTGACAATAAACAAACCTATGCCGAAACCAGGATAAGTTTGTTCAGCAGTGCCTTCTGCCCGATAAAACCTTTCGAAAATTTTTTCCTGTTCGCTTTTCGCAATGCCAATTCCGTAATCTCTAACACTAACACTTACAGTTTGTTCTTTGGATTGAAAAACGGTGACCTGAATGGTTTCAGAATTTGACGAATATTTTATTGCATTTGTAAGTAGATTCATTACTACCTGTCCTATACGATCCCGGTCTCCTTTAATATCAAATTCACGACCATTTTGCAAACTGATCCGATGACGGTTTGTGGTTTGTTGGAGATCCCTCACCGCTTCAGCAACCACGTCGTTTAGTTTAAATTTCTGTAATGTCAACTCAAATTGACCCGTTTCAATTTTTGAAAGATCCAATAATTCTGATATAAGTCGAACAAGTTTACCAATCTGTTTATCTATAGTTAATAAAGACGCTTGCAAAAACGGCCTTGAAAGCTTTTCTTCTTTTTTATCTACATCGATCAACATATCCAATAAAAGCTGCACATATCCTTTGATAGATGTGATAGGCGTTTTTAATTCATGGCTGGCTATAACAATGAAATTATCCTTCCGTTTCTCCATTTCTTTCATTTCATTGGTAAAGTGTTGCAGATCATTTTTCATTCGAACGATCGCATTTCCTAAAATATCCTCCTTGCTACGGGGGTTAACGGTCACATCAAATTCTCCTTTACCAATTGCTTCAGCCGCCAATGCAAGAGACCGGTTTGCCTCATCTATCTTATGAATAGACTCAGATAAACTTCCGATTACATCATTAGATAGTTTTTTCAACTGAATATCAGTGCCTCCCGCAGCAATTTTCTGCGCCGCTGCTTTTAAATCCAGCAACATACTTGTAATGGTACGTATCGAATAAACAACGATCCCAAGACACAATATGATCATAGCTATAACCAATATGATAGTTCTCGTTCTTGCTGTTTCGGCTCTTTTATAAATTGCATTTATCTTATTCTCTACATTGCTTAATATCTTTTTCTGTAAACTCCTGAGATGTTCTATGCCGACAACAGAAATATCCCACCACTGTTGATAATTATAAGTGCTGTCAAACTTGAAGGTTTTAAATAAAGTGTCAATATAAGTTATCATTGGCTTTAGAGCGGTGGTATCCATTAGAGCGTTAAAAGCCCTAAGTATTTCCGGTGGGGCTTTTTGAAAAAATTCTTTTTCATAGGATTTGTAGACATCATGAGTTCCTAATGTGCCCATCAAAGTTTCTACCATGTACTTTCGGGTATAGAGTACATTATAGATATTGATCCGCATAATGGACAAATAAGTGCCCATTTCAGACAGAATTTTTTGACTGACCAGTTCCTTATATATAGGATCCAGATAAAGATTATTACCGGCTGACACTGCATTCAGTGTATTGAGCCGGAATACTGCAGTGGTATAATAATGCATAACTGCATTGGCGTTCATGTGGCTGCTGTCAATTTTTGTCCTGTTTGAATTCAGGTCAGCCAGAAAAGTATAAGCTGGAAAATCGCCGAGCATTGTTGAATAATGCTTTTTAAGTAGTGCAATGGCAGAATCCGTGTTTCTGCGCTGGTTGTTCATTTCAGTTTTAAAGCTGCCTTTCAATGCAAAGTCAAAAGAATAGCGACGTTCAGTTTGCAGCTCATAAATAAGTTTGCTGATATCCGAAGATTGATGAATACGAACAATATAGCCATTCAATAAATTGAGCTTTTTTTCTTGCTCACTAAAAAGTTGAAAAGACAGGTAGATCAGAAAAATCAATGGAATTAAGCCCATCAACATTAGTTTGACCGGTAATGGGATTTGCTTAAAAAATTGCGATCTCTTCAATTTATCTACTTTTAATAAAATTAAATCCCCTTAGGAAACAATTCCGTCAACTTATCTTGATATGCTTTATAAACCTAAAATTACATGTCAGGTTTCAAGAGTAATAATATTTGTCCGCCACTGATCATTTTCGCAGAAAATGAAAGTTACAAAAAAATATAAGTGATAAGAACAGAAGTTCAAATCGTCCACGAATTTCAGATTCAATTATGGAGTGAAATCTCAACAACTAAACATGGGGGAAAATATTCCACAAAAAGGAGGTCTTCAAAAAATCAGTTACATTTAATAACAACAGGATAAGGTTGATGGTTAATGGTACTTCAGAAGCCCGCAGTCATGCGTGAATTTTTTTCCAACTCGTCAATAATAGAATCATTCAGGTGGCTCATTTAATACAAAGCCAGGCTTTAACGTTTCAACCGCTCTTTTGCCAATTTTTAGTCAAGAAAATAAATAAGTTTTATATTTGGTATACCCCTTAAACTATGAGTTAAAATCATAAAAGAACTTATTAATACAGAAGTCTTTTATTCCGCAAAGAAGCAAATTCTGTTTATGCCACATAAAACTTATAGGTCTTTATCAATTGAGGGTCTTTACGAATTACTTTCATCGTCTGTCAGGGATATGCTAACTGCTCTTGATACAAAAGAGGATAATTTGCTTGCATTTAAATCTATGAGAAGACAAGTCGAATTATTGTTGGAAGTAATTGATGAAAAGAAAAAGGAGACAAAACAATCTACAACACAAGATAAAACAAACCATAGTTGATTTCCCTTAGATGCATAGGTAAACCTTTATACTTTATTTTCCATCTACGATCTTTATCTCTTCTTCTGTTAAACCATAAAGTTGATAAACAAGATTATCTATTTGCCTGTCGAGATTATTGCGCTTATTTTCTAAAAATTCTTTTTTACCTTCGGTTTGCACATTGGCAAGTTGCTTTTTTGCTTCGAGCATGCAACTTTCGCTCCATGATCAAAATTAATTTTCCCGGAATTCGATTCCATCAATTCCTTTCAGGCGGGCATACCTGTTTGTTGTTAGGATTCCTTTCGGTTTCAATTTACGAAGGCATTTTAATTGTTCAAGGTACTAAAGTGTAGAGGATTGCTCATGTAATCCTTTAAATAAGTCAATTATTTTGTTCGATATTTGTCTGTCGGGCTACCAAATAAATCTTCCAGTTTTTTAAGCGGCTTTATTCTCCGGCCCGCAGGTTTGTTAATAATTTTTTTTAAAAACCAACTGCACGATGAAAGTACCAGGATATTTATTCGCAGCTATTCTTTTTTTAATTACACTGTTCTGTCAGGCTCAGACAACGGTCAGAAAAAAAATCAGTCTTGACGATAACTGGAAGTTTAAATTTGGGCATGCCGCCAATCCTGAAAAAGATTTTAATTACAGTATTGCTACAATTTTTTCTAAATCAGGTGGCGCTTTCGGTACTGCAATCGATCCACGTTTCAGGGACAGTGCATGGAGAACATTGGATCTCCCGCATGACTGGGCCGTTGAATTACCATTTGTAAACGTGGATAATCGTGATGTAGAGTCTCACGGTTATAAACCCGTTGGCGGATTGTTTCCCGAAACAAGCATTGGCTGGTACCGTAAACATTTTACTATTTCAAGTGCTGATTCAGGAACCCGTTTTCAAATTCAATTTGACGGAATTTTCAGAAATGCCAATATCTGGCTCAATGGTTTTTTTGTTGGCAATAATATGAGTGGTTATATCGGTGCGTCATATGATGTCACAGATTTTATACGGTTTGACCGTGATAATGTATTAGTGGTAAGAGTTGATGCTACACAGTATGAAGGATGGTTTTATGAAGGCGCGGGTATCTACCGGCATGTCTGGTTAAATCAATATGACAACCTGCATATTCCTGCCGGAGGCTTATTTGTTTATGCTGATGTGCAAAATAAGAATGCAACTGTCAATATTGAAACAACTGTTGAGAATCAAAATCTTTCTTCAGCAAACTGTACTGTCTATTCTTATATCACAGATCGTGATGGCAGACAACTGGGACAAACGAAAGAACAAGCCCTTTCATTACCAGTTAACGCAAAAGGAGCGATCAAACAAAAGATCATAGTAAACAATCCAAGATTATGGTCGTTGGGAGATCCCTATTTATATAGAGTAGTGTCTGTTGTTAAGTCAGGAAATAAAATTGTGGATCTTGTTAAAGATAATTTTGGGATAAGAACATTGCGCTTTGACGGTAATGAAGGATTTTTCCTGAATGGAAAACATGTAAAAATATACGGGACCAACAATCACCACGACCATGCCGGGGTAGGAAGTGCATTACCTGATTACCTGCATTATTACAGGGTACGGCTTTTAAAAAACATGGGTGTGAATGCTTATCGCACCAGTCATAATCCTCCTAACCCGGAATTATTAGAGGCCTGTGATAGTTTAGGTATGCTTGTAATGGATGAAACCCGTTTATTGAACAGCAGTCCTGAGTTTATGGATCAATTTGAAAGAATGATCTTACGTGACCGCAATCATCCTTCGATCTTTCTTTGGTCAATAGGGAATGAGGAAGGATGGATACATACCACCAGTAATGGAAAACGCATTGCGCAAACATTTATAGCAAAACAAAAAGAATTAGATCCAAGCCGAACATGTACTTATGCAGCCGATCTTGCCAATGTATTTAATGGCATCAATGAAGTGATACCTGTCCGTGGATTTAATTATCGACAGTTTGGTGTGGCAGATTATCATCGTGATCATCCCAATCAACCTATTGTGGGAACTGAAATGGGAAGCACGGTTACCACAAGAGGCATTTATGAAAAAGATAGTATCAGGGCTTATTTGCCTGACCAGGACATCACAGCGCCATGGTGGGCCAGCACCGCCGAAACATGGTGGAAGCTGGCGGCGGAAAATCCTTACTGGATGGGTGGATTTGTTTGGACAGGATTTGATTATCGCGGTGAACCCACTCCCTACAAATGGCCAAATATCAATTCGCATTTTGGAATTATGGATATGTGCGGGTTCCCAAAAAATATTTATTACTACTATCAAAGCTGGTGGACGGATAATGATGTATTGCATATTTCGCCACACTGGAACTGGAGAGATAAAAGAAATCAGCCAATTGATGTTTGGGTAAATACAAATGCAGATGATGTTGAATTGTTCTTAAATGGAAAAAGTTTAGGGAAAAAAGATATGCCCCGCAACAGTCATTTGCAATGGACAGTGAATTATCAACCCGGGACATTGGAAGCAGTTGCCTATAAGAAAGGAAAAAAGTTAACAACAAAAGTAGAAACAACAGGCACTCCAACAGAAGTGGTGATGACACCTTACAAAACAACGATGCTTGCTGATGGAAAAGATGTTTGTGTTGTGAATATTACGGTCTTTGATCAACAAGGCCGTGAAGTTCCCGATGCTGATAACATGATCAAATTCGCTATAAAAGGCCCGGGAAAAATTATTGGTGTTGGTAATGGAGACCCAAGCAGTCATGAGCCTGATAAATATGTTGAAGATACCTGGCAAAGAAGTTTATTTAATGGAAAATGCCAGGTGCTTGTTCAATCAACAAAAGAACCAGGAACAATTCATTTTGAAGCGAAGGCTGCCGGGTTATGGACCGGATCAACTGATATCGTTACCGTTTCTCCCGGAAGCGTTTCTACAATTAATATCGATAAAACCTATGAGTTAAAAGGAGAAGCCGCCAAGCCAAGAGAAGTAACAAAGATGCTTGGCGCTGATATTTCTTTTTTACCTCAATTGGAAGACAGGGGAATGAAGTTTAGCGATAATGGTGCGCAAAAAGACGCCATAGAAATAATGAAAGAGCATGGCTTTAATTACGTGCGGTTAAGAATTTTTAATGACCCCGCAAGAGATAGCGGCTATTCTCCAACGAAAGGCTTTTGTGACCTTGAACATACAAAGCAAATGGCGAAAAGAACAAAGGCTGCAGGAATGAAATTGTTGCTTGATTTTCATTATAGTGATTATTGGGCCGATCCCGGGAAACAATACAAACCAGCAGCATGGCGAAATTTATCATTCACTCATCTGAAGAAAGCATTATTCGATTACACAAAAAAAGTAATACAGGAATTAAAGGACCAGGGTACCACACCCGATATGGTACAGGTGGGTAATGAAATAAATCATGGAATGGTTTGGCCGGAGGGCAATGTGAGTAATGTGGATAGTATGACGCAATTGATCGCTGCCGGTATTGCTGCGGTAAAAGCAGTTGATCCTGCTATTATCATTATGGTGCATGTGGCATTGGGCGGCCAAAACGATGAAACCGTATTTTTCTTTGACCAGATGATGAAGAGAAAAATTCATTTTGATGTGATCGGGCTTTCTTATTATCCGAAATGGCATGGTACACTGGATGATCTTCGGGATAATATGAATGACCTTTTAAGAAGGTATGATAAAGACATTATCGTTGTGGAGTATTCCGCAAAGAAACAGGAAGTAAACAAACTGGCATTCGAACTACCACGCGGAAAAGGAAAGGGCACTTGTATCTGGGAGCCTCTAAATACATGGGAAAAAATATTTGATACCGATGGTAAAGCAAATAGCCTGATAAAAGAGTATGACGAGATCAGTAAAAAGTATTTAAAGAATTGATCTATGTATCTTCCGTTTTAAAACGGTTTCTAATGATGAGAAACAATCTTTCGATCTTTTACTTTCTTTTAATTATGCTGTTTTGCAACTCATGTAAAAACGGGGATAGTAAAAAAGAAATAAACCAACAGGACTGGGTATCATTGTTCAATGGAAAAGATCTTACCGGCTGGGATATTAAGATTAAGGATCATGCCCTGAACGAGAACTATAAAAATACTTTTCGGGTTGAAGACAGCATGATCCGGGTTGTTTATAATGATTACGAAAAATTTGATAACCAGTTTGGTCATCTTTATACACACAAGCCTTATTCTTATTATAAATTAAAGCTTCAGTATCGGTTTGTAGGTGATCAACTTTTAGATGCACCCGGATGGGCAGATAGAAACAGCGGTGTGATGCTTCACTCTCAATCAGCACAAAGCGTAAATTTTAATCAGAATTTCCCGGTATCATTAGAGTTTCAATTCCTCTGCGGAAATGGAAAGGATACAGTTCCGACAGGCAATGTTTGTACACCCGGCACTTTTATTACCCACGATGGAAAAACTTTCTTAGGACACATCATGAATTCAAATAGTAAAACATATTTAAAGAATGAATGGATCAGTGCAGAAGCTGAGGTGTATGGTGATTCATTGGTGCGTCATATTATTAACGGCGATACAGTGCTTACTTATACTAAACCTATGATTGGGGAAGGCTTCGTCAGCAATGCCAGCTCATGGACATGGGCAGGTATTACCGATTCAATAGTTTGGATAAATAAGGCAAATACTCCTTTGAAAGAAGGCCATATTGCTCTGCAGGCTGAAAGCCAGCCCCTGGATTTTCGCAGAATCGAAATACTTGATCTTGTTGGTTGTACGGACCCTAAAGCAAAAAATTATAGAACTTACTATGTAAAATCAGATAACCGTCAATGTAAGTATTAATTTCCTTTGGCAGGGCGAAGGATTTTCTTTTAAGTAACTTGAATTAAAATAAATGGAATGAAAACAGCAATTGTAACCGGTGCTTCAGGCAATATGGGACAAGCAGTGATAAAAAAATTCATTGATGAGGGCTATAAAGTGATCGGAACGGTTATTCCCAATGATCCCGTTCCGATGGATTTTCCAGAAGATAAATTAGAGAAAGTGGTGGTTGACCTGATGAGCGAAGAAGATTCAGCAAAATTTATAGTCTCAGTTATTTCAAAATATGGCTCAGTGGATGCAGCAGTATTAACTGTTGGTGGTTTTGCAATGGGCACAGTTGCTGAAACAAAGACAAGTGACATAGCCAAACAATACAAACTGAATTTTGAAACAGCTTATAATGTAGCAAGACCTGTATTTGTGCAAATGATGAAACAAAACAGCGGACGAATTTTTATTATTGGCTCGAAACCAGGTCTGAGTTCCGCGAATAGTAAAGGAATGGTTGCGTATGGATTAGCCAAATCCCTCATTTTTCGTCTTGCAGAATTAATGAATGCAGAAGCCAAAGGAACGAATGTTGTTACTTCTGTTATTGTACCAAGCACAATTGATACACCACAAAATCGGAAATCCATGCCGGATGCTGATCCTTCTAAATGGGTAAAGCCGGAAGCGATCGCTGATGTTATTTATTTCTATTGTAGTGAGGAAGCGGCTGTATTGAGAGAGCCCGTGA
>DASUTO010000301.1:0-8606 GCA_036374555.1 Chitinophagaceae bacterium | reverse complement strand
AGTCATTAAGTATAGCTCTTATTACATCTGGTCCACGTTTGCTTGGTACTTTCAAAACTTTATCAGCAATGCGACCTTCACCGCTACCCAATACACCCCCGCCTATCAATACCTGCAACGCTGGCAGTACTTGTCCTTTTGCTTTTAATGAACTTCCATGAAAACCGATAGAAGCCATACCATGTTGTCCGCAACTATTCATACAACCACTTATCTTAATTGCAATTTCTTTATTGTACAAGAATTCAGGGAACTCTTCTTCGATCACTTCACTTAATGCAAGCGCCGTACTTGTGCTGTTGCTGATGCCAAGGTTACATGTGTCGGTGCCGGGACAACTTGTTACATCAGCAACGCTTCCAAAACCAGCTGCAGCAAAACCTTCTTCATCCAAAACACTATATACATATTCAAGATGCTCAGGTTTTATAAAACGGAATTGCAATCCCTGGTTAATAGTAACACGAACATCGTCAGCAATCACATCTTTTAATTTCCCGATCAGCCTGCGGCTGCTCTGCGAACTGATATTTCCGTTTGGCACACGAACATAGACAGCGAAGTAGCCATCTTGTTTTTGTTGAAACACGTTGGTAGTTTTCCAAAGCTGGAAGCGGAAGGGGTCAATCGTGAGTTCAGAGTTCAGCGTTCTGAGTTCAGCGGACTCCTGACTCCCCACTCCTGACTCCTGACTCCTGACTACTTCGTATCTCTGGTGCGTCAAAGCGAGTTGCTCTTCTGCTACCAGTTCATTAAAAGCATCAATGCCGATCTTTTGGATAAGGAATTTTATTCTTGCTTTATGGCGGCTATTGCGTTCACCGTGGCGATCAAAAACTCTTAATACAGATTCGAGATAGGGGATGAGCAGATCTTCTTCTAAAAATTCATGAGTAGTAATAGCAAGATGTGGCTGTGCACCAAGTCCGCCACCAACCAGCACTTTAAAACCTCGTACTTCTTTGCCTTCAATAATTTTTATTCGTGGAATTGCACCAAGGTCATGCATGAATACAAGTGCTGTATCTTTTTCGCTGCTGCTAAATGCAATTTTGAATTTACGTCCCATTTCCTGGCAAACAGGTTTGCGAAGAAAATATTCAAACATGGCATGCGCATAAGGCGTTATATCAAACGGTTCATCAGGATCAATGCCAGCAATATCTGATGCAGTTATATTTCTAACCGTATTGCCACATGCTTCACGGATGGTTACATCATCTTTTTCTAATTCACTCCACATTTCCGGAGTACGATCAAGACTTACAAAGTGTATTTGAATATCCTGTCTTGTTGTTAAGTGAAGATTGCCGGTTGAGTATTCGTCGGATACATCAGAAATGCGTCTCCATTGTGCCAGGGTCATTTTACCATAAGGTAATTTGATACGCACCATCTGCACACCTTGCTGGCGTTGCCCATATACACCCCGTGCCAACCGCAGGCTGCGGAATTTTTCTTCATCCATTTTTCCCTCACGGAAAAGACGGATCTTTTTTTCTAATTCAAGAATATCTTTTTCAACAATCGGATTCTCTAACTCAGTGCGGAAACTCTGCATAGTCGTTGATTTCGTTTATAAACTTATGTCGCCGGCAGCAACCTGGTGGTAAAAACCCTACTTTTTAGGTAGACTAAACAAAAGTAAGGTTGGAAAGCTGTTTTATCAAAAATTATTTTGATGAACAAATGTAAGTATGATGACTTTTGAATGACAATTTTGTTAAAATACTTTAATTAGTCTACTAATTTAGTAGGGAAATCTATTATCTTTACCTGCTCATATAGGCTATGGATTATCAATCATTCTTAAACCAACGACTCCAACAGCTGAAAGACAGCGGTGCTTACCGGTATTTCCTGGAAGTAAATAAGAGTGCCCAGCATTTTCCCAATTTTTATTATGCCGATAAAGAAGGACAACAACGTGCGGCGGTTAACTGGTGCAGCAATGATTACCTAAGCATGAGTACAAACGAAGAAGTGATCTCAAAACTGGGATTTGTAACTCATCGTAGTGGTACGGGAAGTGGAGGTACAAGAAATATTTCAGGAACTACCAATCATCATAAAGAATTGGAAAGAACATTGGCATCATGGCATAAAAAAGAAACGGCACTATTATTCAATGGTGCCTACCAGGCCAATGTTACTACGCTACAAACACTCGGGAAAAATATTCCGGGCCTGGTTTTCTTTTCGGATGAAAGGAATCATGCTTCCATTATAGAAGGCATTCGTGGTTGTAGGAACGAAAAAAAAATCTTCAGGCACAATGACGTGGAACATTTGGAAGAATTACTGCAAACTGTTCCAGCTGATAAGCCAAAGCTGATCGTGTTTGAATCTGTCTATTCAATGAGTGGAACGATTTCACCTCTTAAAGCAATTGCTGAGCTGGCAAAGAAATACAATGCCCTGACTTATGTAGATGAAGTGCATGGCGTGGGTTTGTATGGAGAAAGCGGAGCAGGCGTATTGGAACAGGAAGATCAACAGCATTCAATAGATATCATCAATGGCACTTTGTCAAAAGCGGTTGGGGTATTTGGTGGATATATAGCTTCATCGGCTACTATTATTGATTTTATAAGAAGTTTTGGCAGCGGTTTTATTTTTACTACTTCACTACCGCCTGCAATTTGTGCTGCTGCTAATAAAAGCATTCAATTCATTCAGCAGGATGATCAGTTAAGAAAACATTTTTTTGAAAACGTAAAGCAATTAAGAACTGCATTTGCTAACAATGGAATTGAATTCAAACAAAATAATTCGCACATCACGATCATACCGATGGAGGATGCAACCCGATGCAGGCAAATTGCCAACCAGCTGTTAGAGAAGCATGGTGTGTACCTGCAACCCATCAATTATCCGACAGTACCTGTTGGAGAAGAATGCCTGCGCATCATCATTACAGCAAGACACTTACCAAAACATATCAATCACCTGGCCTACAGCCTCAAAAAAATTTTGCATGGAGAGCATAAAACTGATTGGCAGGAGTTCCCGGCTGTCGCTGTTGCAGATTGATATTGTAAAACAAAAGATACAATCGGCATTTCCTAATATGAAGGTGGAAGTGATTGCCCGCAGCAGTAAGGGCGATGAATTGCAAAACATTCCATTGCATACAGTAGAAGGGAGCGATTTTTTTACACAGGATATTTTTGATGCGCTTACAATTGGTGAAGCCGATATTGCTGTTCATTCATTAAAAGATATGAGCAGCGAACATTTTTTTGGTGGTAATAGGTTTGCTGTTGTTGACAGGGATGATACAAGAGATGTAGCAATTTTCAATGACGATATTGAGGAAAAGATAAAGAAAGGAGAAACGATCATTATTGGAACCTGTTCACCAAGAAGGGAGGAGATGGCAACTCTATTTCTGAAAAGGGCTTTGCCACAATTGCATAAGGATATTAAAATTGTTACAAAAGATATTCGTGGGAACGTAGAAACAAGGCTGAGAAAATTGAATAGTAGAGAATATGATGCAACGATCTTGGCAACAGCCGGATTAAACCGATTGTTGAGAAGTAGCGAAGATGCTCAATTAATAAAAGAATTACTAGTTTATAAAAAGACAATGCTGCTTCCATTGATCGAGTGTGTACCGGCACCTTGCCAGGGGGCAATTGTAGCTGAAGCTCATCCTTCAAATTCAAAAGCGGTCGAATTGTTGAAAAGGATAAATAACGAGGACTTGAATGCGGATTGTTATGTTGAGAAAAAAGAAGCTATAAAGTATGGCGCGGGTTGTATTCAAAAATTCGGCGTAACAACGCTGCACACAAACAATGATAAATATTTATATGCTGCCGGAAAAGATTCAGAAGGAACTGAGTTTGTGAAATGGGATCCCCTGCCTGATTTTAATATTAATGGGCCATTATTTTCATCAACAGAATTGATGAGTGGTTTTTTTGATTATGAATGGAATGATGAAGAAATATGGATTGATAAGCGGGTTGTATTCGTAGCAAACTATAAAGCCATACAAGGCCGATCAGAAGTAAAGAATTTATCAAATAAAACGATCATAGCTTCCGGCTCTAAGACATGGTTTGAGCTTTCAAAAAAAGGTTATTGGGTTACGGCCAGTGCCGATGCGCTGGGATTTGAATTTTTATTGCCATCATTAAAGATGCCGTTATTAAATATCCAGGCTGAGGATATTTCAATCCTTACTCATGAAACAGCAGCAGAAAGATGGAGGACGAAAGGGTATGATGCGCTGAGTAATTATAAACTCTTACCAAAAAATGATGAAACGATCCATGAATCAATTGCTGCTGCCGAAGCAATATTCTGGACCAGTTTTTCCCAATATGATTTTTATGGAAAACATGCAAAGCCCGGTGCAAAACACTTATGTGCTGGTGGAGAAACAGCAGCGTTATTAAAGCAGGCAGGAGTAGAGCCGGTGATATTTCCAACAATTAAAGCATTTGAACAATGGAGAAAATATTCTATCCGGTCACACAGCGTCGCTTAAGAGCGGATACACATATCAGGGAGCTTACCGCTTCAGTAAAACTTTCTCACAAAAGTTTTATTCAACCATTGTTTGTGGATGAAGTAATTACTGAACCAAGAGCAGTAAATGGATTAACTGAGGTAGAAGTAGATAGTGCCTCAAGTATATTAAATACAATTGAGCAAAATATAAAAAGCGGGGCAACTAAATTCTTACTTTTCCCTGTACCTGCAGAAAAGAAAGAGAACAATTTTGATTTCTTCTTTGCAACATCAATTATTAGATCAATCAAAGAGAATTTTGGCAATGATGTTTGGATCGCTGCGGATCTGTGTTTGTGCAGTTATACTACGCATGGGCATTGTGGTATTTTAAAAGAAGATCATTCAAAAATGATCAATCATAAAACAGTTGATGTATTAAGTAAATATGCCACACAACTTGCTATTGCCGGTGCCGATTGCATTGCACCCAGCGATATGACCGATGGACGAATTGCTGCTATTCGTACGTCCCTTGATGCAATGGGTTATGATACTGTAAGTATCATGAGCTATTCTGCAAAATTCAGCTCACAATTTTACGGGCCATTTCGTGATGCCTGTCATTCCGCTCCGAATACAAATGGCTTAAAGAATCGTAAAACATACCAGTTGTCTCCATTAAATATTAATGATGCTATCGCAAGCAGTCGTCGGGATGAAAAAGAAGGTGCCGATATTTTAATGGTAAAACCTGCCGCATTGTATACGGATGTAATCGCAAAGCTTAAACAACAAACATTGAAACCAATTGCTGCCTATCATGTAAGCGGTGAGTATGCAGCGATCGAATCATTAGCAGAAAAAAACTTAGTAAATCGTGAAGCAGCACATCTGGAAGTATGGACCGCATTGACAAGAGCCGGTGCTGATATAATAATTTCTTATGCAGCAAAGAATGCAAAAGAGTGGATCGATAAAATGGAATATTAAAAGAGAATAATGGATAGCAACGATTATATACATAAGAATTCTTCTGAGCTTGACAAAAAAAATCAGCTTTATCCTATTTTTCTGAAATTGGATCAGTTAGAATTGTTGCTGGTTGGTGGAGGCAATGTGGGTTTAGAAAAACTACATTCTTTGCTCGCCAATTCTCCTGAAGCAAAGATCTCGATCGTGGCGCCTGATGTAAAAGATGAAATAAGAAAACTTGTTTTCAGACATCCGTCCTGTAAAATTTTTCAACGTGAATTTCAGCAGGAGGATTTAAATAATAAAGATCTTATTGTACTTGCTACTGACAACAGGCAACTACATGAAGAAATAAAAGCCCAGGCAACTAAAAAGGGCATTTTAGTAAATGTTGCGGACACACCTGATCTCTGTGATTTTTATCTGGGCAGCATTGTGCAAAAAGGAAATTTAAAAATTGCTATTTCAACCAATGGCAAATCTCCCACTGCGGCCAAACGTATAAAGGAAGTATTGCACGAAGCGTTGCCTGGTGAATTGGATGACGTGATCGAGAATTTGCATAAAGTGAGAACTAAGCTCAATGGTAATTTTGAATACAAAGTAAAAAAGCTTAACAGGCTTACCAGTATTTTAGTTGAGAAAGATAATGCAGGTAATGGAAAGAATTGGAGAAAGATTGCTACCTATTCATTGATTGGATTTGGCCTGATGCTGATCGGGCATTTTATTTTTTCTTATATACCATTTCAAATAATGACTGATGAAACAGTGAAGTGGTACCAGACATTAGATAAAAATTTTCATTGGATGGTGTTGGCCGGTTTTTGCGCACAGATGGTAGATGGAGCTACAAGCATGGGCTATGGTGTAACCAGTTCTATAATATTGCAAACAGCAAATGTTAGTCCCGCAGCGATCAGTGGAGGCATTCATACAGCGGAAATGTTTACCAGTGGTGCTTCTGGCTACAGCCATTATAAGTTTGGAAATGTCAATAAAAAACTTTTTAAAGCATTGGTGATACCGGGAATTATCGGCGCGGTGCTGGGGGCAATCCTGCTGGTCCAATTAAATGATTCACATATTAAATATCTCCGCCCTATCATGGCTTTTTATACGCTGCTACTCGGGGTAAAAATTTTCGCCAATGCGTTCATGCCAAATATTAAAAAGAAATTTAAGCGATATAGCTGGCTGGCGGGAGCCGGTGGATTTCTCGATTCATTCGGTGGTGGAGGCTGGGGCCCGATCGTGACCTCAACATTAATTACTAAAGGAAGAACTCCCAAATATGTAGTCGGTTCGGTCAGTCTTACAGAATTTTTTATCACCCTCGCAAGTGCCTTTACATTTTTTACGTTGATTGGTGTACAGAACTGGCAGGTGATCCTGGCGCTGGTAATCGGTGGCGTTATAGCAGCGCCGATCGCAGCAAAGCTTGCTGGTAAACTTCCGCGCAAAGCTTCATTTATTTTACTCGGGTCCGTAGTCGTGATCTGGAGTATAAAAATTCTTGCAGGTTTATTTTAACTAATGACTGTTAACTCATGAAAAATATTTTTATAAAATAATAGTCTACTAGTTTGGTAGGATAATAAACGACCATTATTTTTGTTTTATCATTTTAAAAACGGAAGATGACTTGCTCACGTCAACGAATGCGCCAAATGAAAAAGCTTATGCAACAACGATGTTGCTGATACCCTTGTGAAAGTTTAGACTCAAAAGAAAAACTAAAACCAATTATTTAAATGCGTTGACATGAAAAAGAAGTTTCATTTAGTGTTGTTTTCTCTGCTTTTCCTTTATACAGCATATTCTCAAAATACTTTGAGAGGTGTGATCAAAGATGAAAAAGGTGTGCCTGTGGAAGCCGCCTCGGTTTCTGTTAAGGGAACTAATATTTTTAAAGTAGCAGATCCTAAAGGAGAATTTTCCATTCCTTCACCCAAAGCTTTTCCTTTTATTCTTACGGTTAGTTCAGTTGGTTTTGCCCCGGCTGAAGTTGAGATAGCAGAGATCAGGGATTCTTTATTAACTATTATTCTTTTTACGAATACAGAATTAACTGAACTTATTATAACAGCAAGAAGACGCGTAGAATCCGCGCAAAATGTTCCTATTCCAATTTCTGTTGTCGGAGGTGCCCAGGTTGAAGAAACCGGTGCGTTCAATGTAAACCGGTTGAAAGAACTGGTACCAACCGTACAGTTGTATTCATCTAATCCGCGTAACACAACTTTAAATATCCGGGGGCTTGGGTCTACATTTGGATTAACCAATGATGGGATTGATCCAGGTGTGGGCTTCTATGTAGATGGAGTTTATTATGCACGTCCTGCCGTTACCACACTTGATTTTATAGATGTTGAACGCATTGAAGTATTGCGTGGCCCCCAGGGTACTTTGTTTGGAAAGAACACAACATCCGGAGCATTTAATATAACAACACGAACACCAAAATTCAAACCAGGTGCGACATTCGAAGTTAGTTATGGAAATTATGGTTTTGTCCAGGCCAAAGCATCAGTAACGGGTGCACTAACTAAAAAGCTCGCTGGCAGATTTTCGTTTTCTGGTACACAACGAAACGGGGTCATCAAGGATATTGTTAATGATAAATCAATTAACGATCTTAACAACATTGGTTTTCGTGGCCAACTGTTATATGCACCATCTGATAAGATCAAGGTCACATTGGTCACCGATATTTCTGATCAAAAACCGGATGGATATGCACAGGTTGTTGCCGGCGTAGTTAAAACAAAAAGACCGGGATACAGGCAGTTTGATTCTATCGTTGCGGACCTGGGTTACCAATTACCGACCCGTAATGCTTTTGATCGTATTATAGATCACAACACACCTTGGCGTTCAGGTAATCAATTAGGCGGGGTGTCTGTAAATATTGATGCAAAGATTGGCTCTGGTACACTTACATCCACCACTGCATGGCGTTACTGGATCTGGGATCCTTCTAACGATCGTGACTTTACTGGTTTAGATGTGCTTTCCCTTTCACAGGCTCCTTCTAAACATAAACAATGGACGCAGGAGATCCGTTATGCAGGCAATCTAACATCACGTGTTAGCGGTGTGGCAGGTGTATTTTTGATTGGCCAGGATCTCAAAACAGATCCAGTGCACACGGAAGAATCTGGTGC
>DASUTO010000300.1:0-2066 GCA_036374555.1 Chitinophagaceae bacterium | reverse complement strand
CTTTACGTCTTTATAAAATTCTATTTCGGTGGCTTCATTAGCGCCAAGTCTCCATACTTTTCCGTATTCAACTAACTCACCAAAAACTTTTCTGCCTTGCCTTTGCGGACGGCTATAAAGTATTCTTACTGCCAATGGTTCAGTGGCCCTGTTTTGAATTTTAAGAATCGGATAATTGTTGGGATAATAACTTACATCCATTGGCGATTTATCAACTTCAGGAAGTTTAGTGGATTGTGAAAATGAAAATGAAAAGGAAATAAGTAAGCAAATCAGAACGGAAGTCTTGCGCATAAATGGGGTTTAAAATGACAAAAATAACAGTTTCATAGTCTATGACGAATTTAAGGTGCGAATCGTTCGCTAATGGTCAAATTGTTTGAGAAAATTAACTGTCATAGATTTTAGCTCCGGGAAAAATAGCCCGTATAAATTCTTAAGCTTATCATAATGTTCATTGAAGAGAATATAAGCAGTATCGCTTTCCTCAAGGTATTTTGCCCTTCGTACCACTCCTGCAAGGCTTCTTTCAATTCCAAGGCGGTACCTGTAATTATACAGCCAATCCTGGGATCTCATATAAGGATACATCCTGCCGAATTTTTCCGGAAAATGATCTGTGAACTGATCGAGTATACCATACGTATTAGTTGTAAATGCTTTTAAGGTTTCATCTGTAAATTCATTTTCATCCAGGGCCAGGAAATGATCATAGATCACATCCATCAACGAACCAGCATAAAGCCGGTAAGCGGACCGAAAGATCTCTTTCGCCTCTTTTGTTGCCGGATGTGTATCCGTAAACCGGTCTATCTCCCGGTGTACGGCAATTCCTTGTTGTATTTGGCCAGGATAGTCATACTTCTTCTTTCCTTTTACGTAATCACTGATCATATTACCAACCAATATACCCGGCCTGTTAAATGAAAGATATGCATGGGCCAAATAATTCATTGCTTAAAGATAATACGAAAGAAAAAGGCAGTTGTTACAGGGTTACAGGGATTAGTTTGTGCTTTATTCATTTGTTATAAAAATTTTCACATTTCAGGGTTATACATGCATACATGATGAATGGGGATTTAAAATAGTCTGACGGTATTAATAACGGATACATGTTCACATTCATTTTTATTCTTTCACCTGCATTAACAATCATGTCCATCAATCACAATTGGCTTGCTGCCGGGTGTAACCAAATCTATCTTTGAAACGTCAAACTGATACAGAATAAAAATTGAATAAAACTTCATCTAAAACCAATTAAATTTTTGAGATATGAAAAAGATAGTGTTTGTGCTCGGTCTTGTAGTAACCATGGGAGTCTGCAGTGCATACCCGAGTGAAAGAGTTTCCCAGAAAGTGCTGGCATCATTCAAAACTGAGTTTACAAATGCCCAAAATGTAGAGTGGGAAACAGGTAATAATTATTTCAGAGCAGCATTTACAATGAATGAGCAGCGAATATTTGCGTATTATAATGTAGATGGCGATTTATTAAGCATTGCAAGGTATATCAGCTCAATTCAATTACCTGTCAATCTCTTTACTGATCTGAAAAATGACTATAGCAAATACTGGATCAGTGACCTGTTTGAAGTAAGCAACAGCGAAGGCCTTCATTATTATGTAACACTTGAAACGGCAGATACAAAATTGATGATGCATTCAAGTAATGGTGGAAGCTGGAGTACATATAGTAAGAACAAAAAGATCTGATAAGCAAGTTAGTTTTGGTGTGTGGTAAATTAAGAGTCTCGCCTCAGGCGAGACTTCTTATTTTAAGTAATGATGAACGCGGCATTGTATAATTGTTATTTATTGTAACAGCTGCAGACGTTAATCTCTTTAACACATGCATCCATTAATCTCCAAAGGAGTCCTTTAGACACAATTCAATTGACTTAAACTATTTGTTCTGTTACTTTCGATATACGTCACACACATAACTTATCCTTTTTAAGAAGTTAGTAAAAGACCATAAACCATTAAACCTTTGATTATGAAAAAAACATTTGTGACGCTGTTTGTATTATTGACAATTAGTATAACATCAGTGTTGGCAG
>DASUTO010000299.1:0-3412 GCA_036374555.1 Chitinophagaceae bacterium | reverse complement strand
AGGCAAGAATAAGGCTCGGCACTGGAGGCATAAATAACCGCTGGCGATCTCTTGGATAATGATGGTGATTACCATGCAGTGTGTATACGAATTTTTTTGCCCTGCCGCTACTTGCCACCATATGAAACAGGAAACGGTGAGCAATATATTCAAAGAATGACCAGAAGAACATACCTCCTAAAAAAGTAAGTATAATGCGGGTGGTTGAAAAACCTAGCGTATTACCGCTGTAATACAACATGTAGATCATCACCGGCGTATACATGCCCCAGATCACCAGCGGATGGGTCTTGGTAAGCATCTCCAGGTAAGGGTTTTTGAATAATTGGGCCTGGCCCTTATTGTGAATTTTTTCGAATTGCATACGGCCGCAAAGATAAGGAACGTGAGTGGTGAGTGGTCAATGGTGAATAGGTTTTTATGACATGTCCACCCTGATTTTAGTCTCCCGATAGCTATCGGGATAGCAACTGGTCAACTGTCTGAAATTGATAGCCTTTTTGCTTTAAATACTTAATTAATTCGGGCAAACGGTTGTAAAATTTATCGGTTCTGCCAGGCCCGGCACCGATATGCATGAGTAAAATAAATCCGTTCAGGCCGGCAGGTATTGATCTTTCATAATTAATAATAGAGTTATAAATAGTTTCGCTACTGCGATAATTTTTATCTTTTGATGTTGTATAGTCGCCGTGGCTAAGTGTGCCTGGGGTGTAATTGATCAGTTGAAGTCCCAACTCTTTTGTCCAGGCCGTGATCGAGTCATTATACCATTCATAGGGAGGTAAAAAATATTTATGTTTTAATTTATTAATACCATGACCATACATCACATCCAGGTTCGATATAAGATCATTTGCAAACTCTTTTTGAGTGACCAGCAGGCTGTCTCTTTTACTCCAATCACAATAAAGCAAATGATCATAAGAATGGGGACCCATATAATTCCCATTCTTAATTAACTTACCAGTAATTGTTTTAAAAGACGGGTTTTCATAAAACTTACCTGTAAAGAAGAAGGATGCTTTTATCTTTTGTTGCTGCAAGGTTTGATTTATGAATTCACCGCCTTCCGCAAATTCATGGCCGGTAAAAACCAAGGCTATATTTTTCTTTGTTGAATCGCCGCGAATAATTCCACCATGACTATAAGAAAAATTCATTTTGGATAACTGTGCGAAAGTCTCCCCCTTTGGGGGAGATTTAGAGGGGGCCGCTTCCTTTGCAGCAAGTAAATAAATCAATGAAGCTGTTCCATCCATTGTTGGTTCGTTGGTGCTGTAATCACCATAGTCATCGTGATAAACTGCAAGCCCACTTTGGAATTCTTCATACTCATCAGGCTGATAAAGTTTAATACCAATAAGGTTTTTATAAATACTTGTATAAACAGGGCCATCAACCAGGCCACCATCGATCGGGTAGTTTTTTAAATGTGTAAATGCAGAATGCGGATCAACAGGAGTATCACCCCATGATGGCAAGCCATAGACCATGCTTGTACCCCAGGGATTACAACCAAATAACCAATCGAAGTTCGCTTGTTCCAGCTCATCAAATGTTTTATCACCGGTCAATTGTTTGTACCAATAGCATTGAATAGCAAATGATGTCGTCAAATTATTACTGCACCAGATAAAAGGAATGCCTCGATAGAATGCGTTTTGTTTGGCTTTGTCCCAGACAAGTTCGATCCCTTGTTTATAGTATCCGATAACCCGGCTTCGTTGTTCTGCTTTTAATTGTTTTGCTAATTCATAATGACCAATGTTGATAAAAGGATACCACTGATAATGTTTGGCTGTGTCTTTGCCGAACCATGGAGTAATTTTTTCACCTTCTGCATATAAAACTGATGCCGAACTCCAGGCTAATCCGCCAGTTGCAGAATATAAACTTGCAGCCGCTAATTCCATATCATCTTTCCAATTGTCCTCTGCATAGATATAAGGTGACCTGACTGAAGCTGTCTGAGCTACTCCTTCTTTTTTTAAAGCAAAATCCCATGCAGACAGCGACTTGTCTATTAAGATCTGTGAATAGGGCAAATTTTTCTTTTCAAAAATCTTTGAACCTAATGCAAAAGCACTGGCAAACTTTGCGGCTGTAGATGAAGTACCCGTTGTATTATTCATGAACTTCCCTCTCTGTTGCGGTTCGCCACTTACAAAATAAACGGGCCGTTGGTAGCCTTTTCCATAAAAAGTATCCTGCCCAGGAATGCGCATTCCCATATGATCCCGGTCATCGGCGATCTGGTTAAACATCCAGTCATCCTGTGGATGCATTTTCAATAACCAATCCAATCCCCATTTTGCTTCATCGAGCACATCGGCCATTCCGTTTTTTCCATCAAGCCCGTTTGCTAATTTTTCATCGGTAAAAACAGTCGGAAAGTCTCTATAAGCAGCAAGCAAATGATAAGTTGCATTAGCAGATGTTGTGCTGTATTGTAAGTAATCACTTGCATCATGCCAGCCACCAACCACATCGACATGTGTACTGTCTTTTATCCCCGCTTTTTCGCCATACAACACATAGCCATCATGAGTATGGCAACTGTCGTTTAAAAATGGATTAAAACCGGTTCGTTGTTGTCGCATGTATCGTAAACAAAAATCAGCAGCGCCTTTGTATACAGCATCTCCTATCTCAAATTCAGGAGACTTAACTCCAGCAGCTTGTAAATAGTAACGACCGGCTTTTTTAAAAGATGAAAAGTTCAGACGATATGTCTGCTTAAATGGACCATAAGTACCGAATGCCCTGCCAGCAGTACCAGTAGCAACAATATCTTTTGATTTTGCATCTACTAACTGCCAACTGCTGACTGCCAACTGCTCCTTGCTGCACCATATTGCCACTTTTACGCCACCAGGTTGATATCCGAGCAAATTGATGCGGATCCAGGCAGCACCATTTTCTTTTTGACCGGAAAAACCAAATAACAATAAGATGAATAAGTAGCGGTACATGAAAAAAATTTATTTGTCAAGATACAAATAAGTTTAATTGCAGTTTCTGACTTAACTTAATCTCTCAATCCTGAATATGGCGGTTATTGCACTTGATCTTGGAGGAACTAAGCTAGCTGCAGCTTTATTTAACGATAAAGGGGATATTCTTTTTAAAACAAATAGTTCACTTGATAAAAAACAAGGAACAGAAGTTGGAGAACTTATTTTTCTGGCAGCAAATGAGCTATTAAGTAAAACAAATCGTGTTTCGGCTATCGGAATTTGTGTTCCCGGGATTGCTCATTCCAAAACCGGTAAGGTTTGGGCACCAAATATTCCTGGCTGGGATGATTATCCTTTGTTGGACGAATTACAACGATCGGTTAAAAATGTCCCTAAGGACTCCATCGGAAAAAAAATAAAGATCAAAATTGACAGTGACCGTGCCTGTTATA
>DASUTO010000298.1:0-2792 GCA_036374555.1 Chitinophagaceae bacterium | reverse complement strand
CACGTATTTGAAATAAAAAACATAAAATAAAAAATGAATCAGAACGGTAGCAGAATTGTATCAAGCCCGCAACCTTTCAGTGATTGGGTATTGAATACTTTCATTGTCTCTGGTGACATAATTTTATTTCTCTGTTCTATCCATTTATCCATAGCTGCTCCATACATCTTCCGTGTTCTTGCTTCATCGAGGTTATGTATTTTGCCCCAGTGAAAAGTGTAAGGAATATTTCTCGCTTCAAGTTCGTTCCATACTGCATTATAGAAATCCCTGGTCGTGCCCGATTCCGCACAATCCAGTTCAAGTATACATGTAGGATCGAATTTGGTGAAGGCAAGTGTCGCCGAAGACTTCTTTACATAGCGGTAAGAGAATATACCGGAAAGCGGTCGGCTTGCATTCATTTCAATGAGCAGATCATTTTTTTCTAATACACGATCTAACGGAATACCAATCGCGGTGCTGAGCAATTTTCCACGTATATTATTGTTTCTAAAAATTTCTCCCGATGTTCCCAGATCACCTTCATATAAAGTGTAAGAACTTTTTACAAGCGTACTTACCACTTTGTGTGTCAGGGCCGGGAAGATATCAGTGATAATACCAATAACAGCAGCAAGATCATCGCCGGGACCCGCTTTATTAAAATCATCAACCGGTGGCTGATAGTTTTCCGTATAAGGACGTTTATACATGATAGTGGCATAGGCGCCTCCTGCAAGATTATACTGATCGATGACAGCCTGGAAATGAAAAGGACGTTCATTGCCATTGGGAATAAAATTCGCATTAGAAAAATCTAATGTTTCCATGATGTGCCTGAAAGAATCATCGATCGGTATTTTTTTTCGATAGCATTCGAGCAGGTAAATATCTTCCGTTTCAACCATCACACCATGAATAAAACCAAAGCTTCCGAAACTTACGAGGGCGGCATTGAAAAGTTCATCGTCTGCAACAAGTTTGGTCTTAAACTTTTGTATGAATAAGTCGGACACAACCGGGTATGATTTCCTTTCTAACCATATATGTTCATTTGGCCCGGTGATGATGTGCATGCCAACAATAAAATCCTGCACCGAACCTGTATCTATTGCCGAACCATGAGTGCCTGTTGAAAAACATCCTGCAATAGTTTGTCCATTACTGGCACCGGAAGTTTTTAATGATCTCTTGTTTTGTTTTAACCAGTTGTTCAATTCCTGTATCGAATTGCCGCATTGTGCAAACAACAGATTGCCGGGTGCTGCATCATAATCGGGCGATAAACTTTGAGTATTCCTGATCGGAAAAAGCATATTCAGCATCTTGGTATTTAATATCCACTCAGCAGTTGCCACCTTGCTGAATGACCATCCACCGCCCAATGCCCTGATCGTTTTATTTTCTGCAATTGCTTTCCCGAGAAAAGCCTGTATAGCATTCGTCATTGCGTTATAATCATCGAATCCATTACCCGTGTTGCCATTGATCAGGTCAAATAGATTATTGATAGGTTGTTTAAAAGTATCATGGCGGTTGATCCACTCAGTCGCATTGGTGGGCCTTATTTGCGGCAGTGACATTTATTAAATATTAGCGTAAAAAAAATTATAACCCTTCGTTTACCCGTTGGCAGGGCTTATGACATTTCCATTTTACTTCCACAGGTGAAACAATACCCAACGTGATGACGGTAATTAATGATTGTCCGAATTTTTTTGAAAATACAACTTCATCCAATGCAGCGCAGGTATCGGCACAGTTAGGTACATGGAAATTCTGTGGTTTGTTTACCAATCCCCACAAATAGGAACGCATCACTGTATCCCTGTATTCAGTTCCGGGATCATTTCTTGTATTAATAACCCTATAGTGATAGCAACTCTGTATAATAATTACAATGAGCAGGAGGGATAAAACAAGAAAGATCCTTTTAGCCTGTGACGGCGAAACAGCGGTCAGTTGGTTCATAAAAAAAGTTTAACGGTTAAAATAGCAAACCAGCATAAAAAGTTCGTTTATTCTGCAGAGTTAAAAAAATAAATGTGAGTTTCAATAACTAGGGAGAGCCAGCTATCCACCTGCGTTCTTAATAAATTAAATGCGTCGGTAGACAGGCGTAATATTTTTATCTCAGCCCTCCAATACCAAATTGATCACCGGCCCTCACGGCTTTATTGCCTGCAAGATCTATCTCTACCATTTTTTCACTGGCCACATTATTATGAAACTCGTCCTGCAGTATTGTAATTATTTTTCTTGTTTTGGTTTCAATTACTTCGCCACTGGAAGGGTATGCGAAATTTCCATCAATGCTGAAAGAGATCCAACCGGGCATATCCTGTAGGGGTATAGTCGTTAATTGCTGGTAAGGTGCAGCGGCACTGAAAACATGCAAGCGCATATTATGTCCATCCGCCAGCCAGATCTCTTTTTCATTTTTTGTAAGTGCGATACCATGACTTGGGTTGCCATGTCTTCTTACAGGACCCATATTCCATCCTTTCACTTCTACATGTGCCAGTTTCTTTCCGGTTACCAGGTCTCCCACTTCAAAACCCAGCAAGCTATCTGCCGTAACATAAGTAAGAGTTTCCTTTCCGTTGATGGTAAATGGCCGGACAAAATTGGCAAAGGGACCAACTTTATTTACAAGTTCATGTTTCTTTGCATCGGCTACATAAAGCCATGGAGAAGCAATATCATCGAGGTAAACATTTTTTCCCGATGGTCCATAGATTGTATTATGTGCTCTTTTATAAACATCGATTTTTTTAATGATATTACCTGTAGCGCAATCCACCACATTC
>DASUTO010000297.1:0-3117 GCA_036374555.1 Chitinophagaceae bacterium | reverse complement strand
TTTATCGTCCAGGGTTATATCGGCATCCATTTCACTATTTACAAAAGATATATTACCAGTGGCTAATTCTTTATCAAGATAGCGGTCAACCTTGTCTGTTTTACCAGGGTTGAACTCTGCCGTCATTTCATAATAATGGTCGTATTGGCTATGCTTGATGTTGGTGCTTGCGTCTGGAAAACTACAGGAGATCCTGCTTGACCCTGCCAGGGATACAAAAGATAGAATGATTAAGATTTTCATTTTTCCCAATTTGACGTAAGGAAAGTTAAAATGTTGCAGGCATCTGTGTTCTTTTTGCCTTGATGGGAAACTATATACGAGTTGGGACCAGATGGGTTATGATTTCCCCTTTTTACGGGAATTAATTTCATCCTGAACTTGCTGAATAAGCTGCGTGCATTCTTTAAATTCAATTTGGCTTGTTCCCTGGCTGTGCATTTGTATAAGCAATGAAGTTTGAGTAGACAATATATCAACTAATTCGGCCATGCTAAGTTTGTTCAGGTGGTACATGATTGAATGTGTAACTAATATCTAAAGCAACAATGGTGCGGGCTTTTCAATGATAAAACAAAGCCCCCGGTAGAAACAGGAGGCAACTTGTATAGGTTCTGATTAGGAATGCGAATCTAACGCTTTCCAGATTTTCAACCCTATTTTATTACGATGGTCTAACACGTATATAGTCACCCCCGACGCAAACAATTTAAATACTCACTCACCGGGGATGATAAACTTTTTCTGCTGTCCTTAATATTTCTTCTTTATCCAGTGTCATGTGCTTTGTCAGTTGTTTTTGAAACATGTTCACCTGGTCTTTATAATGTGGTGAATCCGGATGCATGGAAGCACCGAAAGTATTTACCGATTCAATGATTGGCAATCTGCCATCTTTCGGGTAGCGAACAAAACAGATATAGGCATCCCCGGAACTAACTTTAAGCACTCCATTCTTATAGGGATCGGTATAAGCTGCAGTGAGCACATCCGGTAACCCCCATGCGGGCAGGGCATCATCACCTCTCACCAATTTTTGAACATCCCCTAATACGAGGTTGGTCCTGCCAAAATATTTTATCATATAATCATGCACATACTGGTATGTTTCTATCGATTCCTGTTTCGTCAGCTGTCGTGGTGGGGAACCATTTAATTTTTTTCTTACATAATGATAAGCCAGGAGAAAAACAGCAGCACCCCTGCTATCGGCAACAGCTTTTCTATCCCATGATTGAAAATTGCTGATCACTTCTTTCAATAAAGGATGATCAGAAGCCGGTAAATTCAACATACTATCAATACCATAAGGATATTGTAATTGCTGCGGGAGTTGCTGATCAAATTTTATTTCTTTAAAGGCATTGTAATCGATCTTCCCGGCCGGTATTAATTCGGTTATCCGTTGACTCCGGTTGTTATGACTCAATTCATAACCGTCATTGGTATCAAACTTAGTTGGGTCAAGATTGTATTTTGTATCTGTTGCCAGGAAAGGCGAATGATTCGTATTAAATAAATAGCCAGACCCCGGATTGATGTATTGCGGCAATTCACTGATCGTTTTAAACTCCGTCCACAAAGTAGCCGATGAATTGCCCGGTACTGTACTGTGCCAGTTGTATTTCGGATCGGGATTCCGGCGCGGCATTTTTCCATTGCTGATATAAAAGATAGTGTCATACCTGTCAGCATACATGATGTTGAACATCGGCAAACTGGTCATGCTGAGTGCCCGGTAAAACTCTGTAAAATTTTTTGCCTTGTTCATCCGGTACCATTCTTCCAGTGCTTTAATATCCATGGTGGCAGGCAAACGAATAGCAAATACACCCTTGGCGGTTTTTAGGGTAGCGCCGTATTTACTCCAGTAAATTTTTTTACCAATGGTGACGGGCACGCCTTTTACTTTCAGCTTTGCTTTTGTTTCTTCCAGGTTCATCCATTCACCATCAAACTTATATTGATTTTTATTTGCCGGGTTGATCTCCAGTTGGTACACATCCACTTTATCCTGGTAATTTACTGTATGCGCCCAACCTAAGTTTTCATTTGTACCATGAAAAATGAGGCAACCACCGGGTAACAAACCACCCAGCATATTCCATCCTTGTTCACTCTGCAGGTGTGCTTCATAAAAAGCAGCAGGCCCTTCCGACGGCTGGTGAGCATTGATGGCTAAAAAAGATTCACCGGTTGTTGTCTTTGCCGAATTCATCGCCAATGCATTTGAACCTTGCGGATTGAACCCGGGAATGGTTGCCACTTTGCCGCCGAGGATCTGTGGCAATACCTCGTTCACTCCGCAAAAAAGACTAACAGAAAATATAACTGCCGTCATATAATCTTTTTCATCAAAAGGAAATGCCTTCTTGTATTTCACTTCACCCGGATGTTTTTTTGCATAGGCATTCAACCCCTGTACATATCCTTTTATCAATGCTAAAAAATCAGGGCTGAGTGTATTCCATTGCTCCTGCACTGTTCTCCGGATGCGCAAAAGATCGATCACATAATCAGCTTCGGCTCCTTTTTTGCCAAGCGCTGTTCCCAATTTTGTTTTTCCCGACAACACCACCAATTGAATTGTTTCAAAATCATCTTCGGCATGTGCCCATGCAAGGCCATAAGCTACTTCCGGATCGGTCGGTGCAAAAATGTGCGGTACACCGAAACTATCCCTGGCAATAGTAATGCGACCAGGATCTGTTTGGCAAAAGCCGTGAGAGGAAACGAACAGGAGAAAAACCAGGATCTTGTTCATATTGGAAAATAAATAAAATATCGGGACCTCATTTAAAAAAATAGCTTTCGTCCTGAACCAGCTAATTCTTTACAATTTGCTGAGTAGAATTGTTGCAGTACAAGAGTGCGACACATTCGTCGCTTCGCTCCTCAGTGCAGGCTCCACATAAGCTTAATAGTAGTTCGAAGCAGATTAAATAAATCCTGCCAATCTTCTTCATGTTACAATCAGTACATTTAGTAAACAAAAATCATTTACTATGTTCCTATCAATTGCACCAAGAAAAAGTATACAGGTAACCAAAGCAAAGCCAACCATTACTGTTGGCGATAATAGTTACCTCTCAGTAAGAGGCGATGGCAATAATCCTA
>DASUTO010000296.1:0-15358 GCA_036374555.1 Chitinophagaceae bacterium | reverse complement strand
AACGATGCCAGATCGACACCAAGATGATGTAGAAAATTCCATGACTCAAGGCTGATATATTCACCACAAACACGATGAAATGGATACTGCTCTTTTTCAAAAAGAACCACACTGTATCCTGCTTTTGCTATTTGAATGGATAATGCAAGACCTGCAAGGCCGCCGCCTGCAATGGCAAGATCGTATGTGGTATCATCCTGCAAGTTGCTATAGGGGAATTGAAATTAATTTAAGCAGATAAAATAAAAGTTTCTATCGTAAGCCCGGGGCCAAATGCTGCACCAAATATATTATTGTGTTGCTTTTTATCCAATGCCTGCTGGATACGTTTTAATACAAAGAGAATGGTAGGGGAAGACATATTGCCATAATCATTTAACACATCATAGCAATGCTGCAACTGGCCATTCGTGAAGCCAAGACTATTATGCACGGCTTCTAATATCCTCTTACCACCCGGATGAATACACCAATGGGTAATATCTTCTTTTTTCAAACTAGTTTCTTTCAGGCATTCATTTACAATACTGTTGAAATCTTCTTCAATTAATTCAGGGATATAGCCACTGAGCGTTAACAGAAAACCTGTCGATGATAATTCCCAAACCATTTCCTGTTTGCTTTTAAATGACACAGTTGAATAAAAATGATCAATGTTCAATCCTTCTGCATCCTCATTGCCGGTAACAAGTATGGCAGCTGCACCATCACTGAATAATATGCCGCTGGAAATATTATCGGGATTATATTTTTTCTGAAAATGAAGTGTACATAATTCAACACATACGATCAACACATTTGCTTTTTTATCTGCCTTGCAAATTGCATCGGCAAGCTTTAATCCATGGATAGCTGCGTAACAGCCCATGAAATTGATTGAAGTTCGCCAGGTGGTAGCAGGCAAATTCAGTAATTCTATTAATTCAAGATCAAGACCGGGAGCACTCATGCCGGTGCAACTAACCGTTATCAGATGAGTGATATTCTGATCTTGAAGATCACTAAGACAATCATTAATGGCTTTTAATGATAAAGGAGCAGCATGTTCCCGAAAGTTTTTCATTCTTTTTTCAATAGAAGGAACGGGCTCCAGGTTTTCTGTTGGAGTAAAGAATTGCCATCGGTCAGCGGAAACACTATAATCGGGTAAAACAGAATAACGGGTTTGAATACCACTGTGCTTGTAAAGGAATCGTAGTTTTCTCTTTTCTGTTTCGCTTATCGCATAAACACGGCTCATAAACTCAAAGATCTTTTGTTGTTCATGCCGGTATTCCGGTACAGCCGTTCCTATTGATACTATTTTACTCAAACCACCTCCATATTAATAAGATCATGAATGAAATATTTGTACAGGTTGCAGCCAGCCAATTCATCTTCATCGTGTTTTTAAAATTCGCTTGCTGGTAATTTTTGTAAACCAATACAAACCATCTAATGAAATAAACGATAACGGGAATGAAAAAGATGCCGATCATCAATAATTGATTCCCTTGTTTTTTAGCGATAAAAAACTGTGCCATGAATATCCAGGCTAAAATGTAAACCAACGCACAGAATAGAAAGGTTCCATTATATCCCAATTTATAACTAATAGTGCTTACCCCATCCTGGAGGTCTTGCTTGTGCTGGTATATCTGTGTTAGTGGATAAAACCCACCAACCAATAATGAACAAATGACCATTCCTTGCCATGGAACTGACAAACTATGTTCACGATCACTACCATGATAAACCAACCAAAAAGTAACAGCCCCCTGGAAAGCGATCACGACAAGATAACCGAGATAGGGAAACTTTTTTAAACGAATACCACGGTAGCTATATGCTTTCGATGCACCGATATAAAATAGCATGACCAATGTAAAAATGGGGCCGACTATCAAACTCAATAAAATGCCGATCGAATCTAAAACAACCGTAACCCAAAAAAGTTGACGGGATGGAAGTGGCGGTTTTTCAAGACCTCCAATACTTTCAGTGTCCCTGTCCATATAACTATTATAGCCATTACTGGCAGGATAAATTATAAAGTGAAGTATGATAAATATTAACACGGCATTAAACCAGTTGATCTCAGGCACCTGTGCCAAAGCGAAAAAATAAATAGGAGAAAGAAAAAAAGAGAAAGGAATTCTAAGCAATTTGATGGTGGAAGAGCTGATCATAAATCATTGAAGTTAAAGCCATGAAAAGTACTCAATAATTAGGCCGCATCAGTGTCAGAACAACTACTATCAGTTTATCCACATCGCAAAGGATGGGAGAAAGCCAAACGTCTAATTGTGAGAAATGGTCAGAATCACGGGTTTTATAAGATATTTCATTGGATATTTAAACGAAAAACTTTTGGCAGCAAAACCGCTCCGGGCTATCTTTGCCATCCCAAAAAATGACGCCGAAATGCCTCATTTAAAGGAACGGATCGGTAGTTCAGTTGGTTAGAATGCCGCCCTGTCATCTCGCCTGAGGCGAGACGGGTTCGAGAGACACCGATCCAAATTAAGTTCTTTAGGAAATTGTATGTATTACGTTTATATACTTGAGAGTTTATCAAACGGTGATTATTACAAGGGCAGTACTGAAAATTATTTGAAACGTTTTGAAGAACATAATCGTGGAGAGAGTCAGTACACACGAAGTCAATGCCCCTGGAAACTAATCTTTGTTCAGGTTTTCAATACAAAAAACGAAGCCTTGAAACGTGAAAAACAGCTTAAAAAATGTAATAAAGAATATTTGCGATGGCTAATTATTCAACCACAGAATATTCTTAATAATGTATAAGAATTTGGATCGGTAGTTCAGTTGGTTAGAATGCCGCCCTGTCACGGCGGAGGTCGCGGGTTCGAGTCCCGTCCGGTCCGCAAAAAGTCGGATGTCGTCCCGATTCGAATCGGGATCCAGTCCGCAAAAAGAGAGGTCGTCTCGCCTAAGGCGAGATCCGGTCCGCAAGACGAGATAAAAAATCCCGAACAACCCGGGATGGTTACTGAAGCGATTGATCCCTTGAAACAAAACTAACTGCCCGGTGAGCATATCACTAGGGCAGTTTTATTTTTTAACACTCAAAAATTGATACCAATGCAGAAAAGAAAAGTGAGAAATGCGTATTTATTTATATCATCATTACTTGTTGGTTTATTCTCCTTCCCAATTGCCTTCGCAAAATCTGTAGAAAAAAAAGCTACCCAATTGAAGGACACCGTATCAAATCTTAGCGTTAATGACTTTGTACCTACCATGCCTTCCGCGGTTTCTGTATATGATAGTTTAAAATTGAATTTGGCCGGCCTTAACCGAAAAGCATTTGAGTTGGCCCAGGAAGGGTTTGAAAAACTTAAGCAACAAGGCACTATTTTAAATGACCAGGTAATTTCTATTATCGATTTTAGCTTGCCCAGCACCGAAAAAAGATTGTATGTAGTTGATCTTAAAAACTACCAGGTTTTATACAAAACCTATGTTGCACATGGAAAAAATTCAGGAACGATAATGGCAAATTCTTTTTCTAACAAACCGTCTTCAAATAAAAGCAGTCTTGGATTTTACAAAACACTCAGCACTTATATGGGCAAACACGGTTATTCTCTCAAATTAGAAGGACTTGAAAAAGGCATCAATGATAAGGCATACGAAAGAGCGATAGTGATGCACGGTGCAGATTATGTAAATCCTAATTACATTCCAAAGCTTGGATATATCGGAAGAAGCCAGGGTTGTCCGGCTGTTGCATCGAAAGAAGCAACTCCAATAATCAATACTATTAAAAACGGCTCTTGTCTTTTTATTTACTCACCAAATACAGCATATCAGCAGCATTCTTCAATTCTTAGCTGAAGAAGACAAAGTTTAGTTTCAGAACCATCAATCTTTATCTTTGCGCATTAATTAAAAAACATGCTCAAAGTCGGGGTTTTTGGCGTCGGTCATCTTGGAAAATTTCATTTAAATAACTGGAAAGAAATTCCCGGCGTTGAATTGATCGGCTTTTATGATCCGGATGATACCAATGCAAAAGAAGTAACTGCCAAATACGGATTGAAAAGATTTGATGATGCCAGCGCATTATTAAATGAGATCGATGCTGCCGATATTGTAGCTCCTACTGATCATCATTTTCGTCTTTGTGAAAAAGCAATTAAGAAAGGGAAACATGTTTTTGTTGAAAAGCCATTGGCCCAAACAATGGATGAGGCACATGCCCTTGTAAAATTGGTCAGGGAGTCGAATGTAAAACTCCAGGTAGGCCATGTAGAAAGATTCAATCCCGCATTTCTTGCAGTAAAAGACCTGAAGTTAAACCCGATGTTTATTGAGGTTCACCGGTTGGCACAGTTCAATCCAAGAGGAACTGAAGTAAGTGTGATACTTGACCTGATGATCCATGACATTGATATTATTTTAAGCATTGTAAAAAGTGATGTAAAATTTATTTCTGCCAGCGGCGTAGGTGTCATGACCGAAACACCCGATATCGCCAACGTAAGAATTGAATTCAATAATGGCTGTGTGGCCAATCTTACTTCCTCACGGATCTCTATGAAAAAAATGCGTAAGATCCGCGTATTTCAAAAAGATGCTTATATCGGTATCGATTTCCTCAACAAGAAATCTGAGATCATAAAATTAAAAGACCAGGAAACAGATGATGCAAATGTTTTCACTTTTGATATTGAAACGCTGAGTGGTAAAAAAAGCATTGCTATATCAAACCCGCAGATACCAGAAGTAAACGCAATTAAGAAAGAGCTGGAAGAATTTAAAAATGCGATCGAGAAAAATACAAGAACAATTGTTTCTGAAATTGATGGATTGATGGCCATGGATGTGGCACACCAGATTTTACAAAAGATAGGTAATAATGTGATCACACGCTGATGAAGCAAACCAAACCCATTCATATTGCCTGGTATGTCTTCTCCGATTTTTTAATGGCCTCATTAGCATGGGGCATCATGTATTTTTTGCGGAAATATTTTTTGGGGCTTACCGTTAGCGAAGATGGTGAATTAGCGATCGATGATAATTTCTGGCTTGGCATTACACTTGTTCCATTGGGCTGGATAATTTTATACACTTTAGTGGGTTCATATCGTTCTCTATACAAAAAATCAAAACTGCAGGAAATAACAACTGTATTTATCTGCAGCCTTATCGGTACCGCATTTCTTTATTTTGCGATCATCCTTAACGACATTACGGAAGATAATATATCTTATAAGTACTACTACATTGCTTTTTTCACGTTGCTGGGCATACATTTATTGCTAACGATCCTTGGTCGTGTAATTATTTTGAACATAGCAGAAAAACAACTACGCTCAGGCAAGATCTTTTTTAATACGTTGATGATCGGTAATGATGAGACAGCGATAAAAATTTATAATGATACCGAAAAGGGTTTTCATAATACCGGGTACAGGTATATTGGTTTTGTAAGCACTGCAACAAATGGCCATCACAATATCAGGAAACACATGCCTGAATTAGGACGTATCGACCAACTCGAAAAAGTTATTGATGACAATAATGTAAAACAGGTGGTGATCGCACTGGAAAAATCCGAACAGGCAGGAATGGAAAAGATCATCGACCGTTTGAGCGAAAAAGATGTTGAGATAAAGATCCTTCCGGATACATTGGATATTTTATCAGGCTCTGTAAAAACCAGCAATGTTTTTGGAGCAGTTCTGATTGACCTGCATACTGGTTTAATGCCTGTTTGGCAACAAAACATAAAGCAGGTGCTTGATATATTGATCGCAGCTCTTTTTCTTATTATTCTGTCACCATTGCTTCTTTATATTGCGATCAGGGTACGTTTATCGTCAAAAGGCCCAATTATTTTCAGGCAGGAACGCATTGGTTATAAAGGCAGACCTTTCATGATGTATAAGTTCAGGTCGATGATCGTGAATGCTGAGCCGGAAGGTCCTTCGCTTTCATCAGCAAATGATCAACGCATCACTCAATGGGGAAAAACTATGCGTAAATGGCGAATAGACGAGCTGCCACAATTATGGAATATTATCAAAGGAGAAATGAGTCTTGTTGGTCCGAGGCCCGAACGAAAATTTTATATCGACCAGGTTGTTGCAAAATCGCCCTTCTATAAATATCTTTTGAAAGTAAAACCCGGTCTTACCAGTTGGGGCATGGTGCAGTTTGGTTATGCAGAAAATGTAGAAGAAATGATCGAGCGAAGTAAGTTTGACCTGCTTTATATCGAAAACATCTCCCTGGCTCTCGATTTCAAGATCATGATACATACATTGAGGATTATCTTCCTTGGAAAAGGAAAGTAAACAGTCAACAGTTGGCAATTGGCAGTTAGTTTTATATTTTTGAGTAACTATATCCCATTGAAAAAAACAATTTTTACCCTTTTTACGAATTGCTTACTGCTTACTGCAAACTGCCAACTGAGCTACTGGCAGCAACAAGTAAATTACACGATTGATGTTTCACTCAATGATAAGGATCATGCGTTAGATGGATTTGAAAAGATCGAATACATCAATAATTCTCCCGATACTTTAAGGTTTATCTGGTTTCATCTTTGGCCAAACGCCTACAAGAATGACAAAACTGCTTTCACTGATCAATCCCTGGAAAACGGGAACACTAAATTTTATTTTTCAAAAAAGGAAGATCGTGGCTATATCAATAAACTCGAATTCAGGGTGAATGATCAAACTGCCTCAACAGAAGATCATCCGCAGCACATTGATATCATAAAATTGGTGTTGCCTTCACCGTTGCCCCCGGGTGAAAAAATAATTATCACAACTCCATTTCATGTAAAGCTCCCTTTCAATTTTTCCCGTGGGGGTCATGATGGCGAAACCTACCAGGCAACGCAATGGTATCCTAAACCAGCAGTATATGACAAGAAAGGCTGGCATCCTATGCCCTATCTTGACCAGGGAGAATTTTACAGTGAGTTTGGAAATTTTGATGTTCGCATCACTTTACCTAAAAACTATGTAGTAGCTGCAACAGGTGACCTGCAAAATGAAGATGAAAAAAATTGGCTGCTGACCAGGTCATCATTTACCTGGGAACCACAAAAAGAAAGAATTAAAACTAAATACGGCCAGACACAAACTAAAACTCATTTATATCCTGCCTCATCTTCTGAATTAAAAACATTAAAATATATTCAAAACGATGTTCATGATTTTGCGTGGTTTGCCGATAAACGTTTTATAGTAAACCACGATACCTGTAAACTTGGCTCAGGAAAAATTATTGATGCCTACACATTCTCCACTCCTTCGCAAAAAGAAACATGGAAAAATAGTTTGCAAACAGTAAAAGATGCGATCCGAACAAGAAGTGAATGGGTGGGAGAATATCCTTACAATATTGTAAGTGCTGTAGAAGGCCCGCCAGGATTTGGAGGCGGTATGGAATATCCTACCATCACTTTAATATCTCCCCAGGAAAATGAAAAGCTGCTTGATTTTACCATTGCACATGAGGTCGGTCATAATTGGTTCTATGGAATTCTTGGGACAAATGAAAGGCAACACCCCTGGATGGATGAAGGCATCAATACTTTTTATGATAACCGCTATAGCAAATGGAAGTACGGAAATGAAGGTGAAATAAAATTCGGTTCACAAAGTTTTGCGATAAAAGATGCAGAAAGACTGGTGTTTGAAAGCAAAGCCGCTGTCAATAAAGATCAGCCAATTAATATAGAGGGAGATAAATTCGCCAACCTGAATTATGACCTGGTTGCTTATTATAAAACAGGAGCATGGCTTGAGCTATTGGAAAGGAAATTAGGAAAGGAAACATTTGATAAAGCCATGCAGGAATATTATCGTCAATGGCAATTCAAACATCCTTCTCCCGAAGATTTCAAAAAGGTTTTAGAAACTGTCAGCCAACAAAATTTGGATGCAACATTTGCACTGCTTGACAAAAAAGGGGTATTGCCGGGTATGGAACGAAAAGGAACAAAAATAATTTTTCCATATTCAGCAAAGGCAATGACGTCGTATATAAAGAACCCATCCAAGAATGCTATATTTCTTTCTCCGATAGCTGGTGTAAACGCTTATGATAAATTCATGATCGGCGCAATTATAGGAAATTACAAATTACCACCTTCCCGCTTCCAGTTTTTTGTTGCTCCGCTTTATTCAACAGGTGCAAAGCAACTGAATGGTATTGGGAAATTGAATTATTCGTTTTTTCCCTCGTCCATATTTAAGAAAATCGATCTTTTCGTGAATGGTTCTGCATTCTCCATGAATAGTTTTGAAAAAGATGATGGCGACGTAGTTACTGCAAGTTTTCAAAAAGTTGTTCCCGGTATTCGATTTACGCTTAATCAAAAGAATGTTCGCAGCAGTATGAATCGCTATATTCAATGGAAATCATTTTTAATAAATGAAGGATCGTTCAATATTTCTTATGACAGCGTTTTTACTCCGACCGATACTACTGTCAATCAAAATGTAAATACTGTTAGTAAAGATCGCACACTGCATCAATTAAAATTTGTTGTTGAGAATTTTCGGGCTCTTTATCCATACAAAGCAGAGTTCAATGTCGAACACGGTCAAGATTTTGTACGAACTGCTTTCACGGGTAATTATTTTTTCAATTACCCAAAGGAAGGCGGACTGGATGTTCGCTTGTTTGCAGGCAAATTCTTTTATCTGGGTTCAAAAACTTATACAAAACAATTTGCGACCGATCGCTTTCATCTCAATATGACCGGTCCCAACGGCTCCGAAGATTACACCTACAGCGATTATTTTATTGGAAGAAATAAATTTGATGGATTCCCAAGCCAGCAGATCATGATGCGTGATGGTGGATTTAAAATAAGAACTGATCTCTATTCTGAAAAGGTTGGCAAAACCGATGATTGGCTGGCCGCTATAAATTTATCTACCACTATTCCCTCAGGAATAAATCCACTTTCTTTATTACCGGTAAAAATTCCTTTGAAACTCTTTCTTGATATTGGCACTTATGGTGAAGCCTGGAATAAAGATGCCGCGCTGGATCATTTTATTTTTGATGCGGGCTTGCAGCTTTCCTTATTTGCCAACACGGTTAATGTTTATATACCGGTCATCTATAGCAGCATTTATAAAGATTATATACAATCGGTACTGGAAAAGGAAGGCAGGTTCTGGAAAACAATTTCATTCAGCATAGATATTTCTAACTTCCACGTTAGAAAAATAAACCGGGAACTTGATTTTTAATGGAAGCCGGGAATCAAATAGAATATCTTTCAAATAAAGAAATTGATAAAACAAAATGGGATGCATGTATTAAACAAGCACCCAATGGTCTTATTTATGCATATTCCTTTTACCTGGATGCAATGGCAAAGCATTGGGATGCTCTTGTGCTAAACGACTATCGAGCCGTAATGCCTTTAACTTGGAATAAGAAATATGGCTTTTATTATTTATATCAGCCGGCATTCACGGCTTCATTGGGTGTTTTTGGTAAAAATTTGAATAAAGAACTGATTGATGATTTTACAAGATCGATCCCCTCAAAATTTAAGCTGATCGAAATTTCACTAAATGCAGGGAACATAATTGACGATTCGAAAACCTTTTCATTATTAAGAAGTAACTACATTCTGCATTTGAATAAACCCTATGAAGATCTTTACAAAGCCTATCGCGATAATCATAAAAGAAATATCAATAAAGCCTTTCAATTAGGATGTCATGTAAGTAAAGAAATTCCTGTTGATGAAATAATACAGTTGAATAAAGAACAATTACAGCATATTGATGGTACAAAACCGGAAGATTATCTGAATTTCAAAACCCTCTATGAATTTCTAAGAAACAAAGCGCAGGCAAAAACCTATGCTATCGTTGATCCAAAAAATAAAGTTCTTGCTTCGGCCGTTTTCTTTTTCTCACACAACAGGGCTTATTATATAATGGTAGGCAATCATCCTGATGGAAAAACAATCGGTGCTTCACATGCCTTGATCGATGCTTTTATTAAAGACCATGCAAGTCAAAACCTAATTCTTGATTTTGAAGGTTCCGATATCCGAAATCTTGCGTTTTTTTATAGCAGCTTTGGTGCGATAGAAGAGATCTATCCTGCACTTAAAATAAATCGACTTCCCTGGTATGTTCGTTTATTGAAGAAATGATCAGTAATTCACTTTCAATATAAATTTGTCCATTTCTGAAACTGCAAGTGAAGAAGCAGCTGCATCGCTGATGCGAATATCAACTCCCTGGTTCTCCCTGATCTTATCCATTGCATAAAGAACCTTAGCGTAAACAGTCTTACTGTTTGAAGGATTGGTGATCTTCACAATGGTTCCTGGTTCCACACCATTGATAAGCAAATAATATTTACCATCCTGCCAACCACTGGTAGTTTTGAATATTGAGGAAGTAAGCGTTTGTTCTTTTGAAAGCGGTGAAGTTTTTACCTGCTGGTAAAAATTGCTTTTAAAGTAGCCGGTTCCGTCATCATTTTTTATCTCTGGTTGTTTAACGACCACTGGTTCTGTTTTCTTTGGCTCTTCTTTTTTTATTTCGGGTTCTATTTGTTTTTTGCTTTCTTCCTGTTTTTTCACATTCGAGACAGATTCCTCTACGACCACACTATTCTTCACCTCTGTAGCCGGTTGTTTCTTTTCGGATGACTCCTGTTTTTTTACATTTGAAACAGATTCTTCCACAACAAGAGTTTTCGGGGTTATCGTCACTACCCTATCCTGTAATTCGTTTGTGATCAAAAACCCAACGATCAGCTTTGTTCCTGGAGAAACATTATCAGCCGAAAGATTATTCCATCCTCTAAGATTACCCTGCTGTGCTTTAGTCTTTACACTAATATTAGCAAGACTTTCTTTTTCGGTTACTTTATAATAAACCGGCACTCCTTTATTTACTGTTTGTTTAAAATTTGTATCAGTAAGCGGGATCCTGATCTGTTGTCCTATCGAAAGCCCTTTATTAAAATCGATACCGTTGAAGTTTGCAATATGCCGGGGATGGACATTGTACATCCTGCCGATAGGAAAAAGACCTTCTTTTGCGGCTACAGAATGGATAAGATATGCTCCCCTGGGCCCGCTGTTAATAATAAGATCACCGGATTGTGAAAAGGAAGATATTAAAGTGAATAGCGCAACCGGCACCGTCATTAGTTTTTTCATCGGGATATATTTTTACAAAGATGCAGAATTTTATGTGTTTTAATCCTTAAGAATTCTTAACTCTTTGGGATAGTAATTATTGACACGGTTTGGAAGAATATTGATCCACCCTAAAGGATGACCCTGGAACGTAGCCAGGCTCCAGCCTTTTTTATCGGCGTGCAGCCTTAACTCCTTTTTCTTTAAATATTGAATTGCCTGCTCATGATCCAATTCCACTTTTTGAATTTTATCACTTAAAATATTACTCAGCGCCAAAGCATGATCAGGAACCAATTTATCTCTTATTATTTCCCCAACTTTCGTTCCGCAATTCACCATCTTCAGTTTTGATGATAAAAAATTTATATCAGCAAGTAGTTTTTCAGGAACAGCATAGATAATTTCCCCATGCCTTAAAAAAGAAAGCCCATCAGTACTTACATTCTTATTCAAAATTTCCATTTCCTGGTTTGAAAATTTCCCCGGTTTTACTTTTGGTAAATAGACCTCCTCATCGTCACCTTCATTTTTTCTAAAACAGGCAATAAAAAAACCTTCTCCCTTCACCTTATCCGGCCAAAAGCGATAACCATCACCCGATTCTACAATATTCCAATTCCCCTCAACTTTCAACTTTAAACTCTCAACTTTCAACTCATTAACTAGCCATTCGCAAATTTCCTCATCCTCCTGTTTAGAATAGGAACAGGTAGAATAGATCAGTACTCCTCCATTTTTTAATGCGGGTAAAACATCAGCGAGAATTCTTTGTTGCCGCTGACTGCATAAAGCGACACTCTGTTCACTCCATTCTTCTATTGCTTCTGCATCACGACGAAATAAACCGCTGCCGCTACACGGCGCATCAACAACGATCACATCAAAATAATTTTTCAATCGCTGAAACTCTCTTGGATCATTATTCGTCACGATCACATTACTGCAACCCCATTTACTGATATTATCATTCAGAATATTTCCTCTTGATCTTATTACTTCATTACTCACGAGCAAACTATCCTTTGAAATAAGTGAAAGCAGATGTGTTGATTTCCCGCCCGGCGCAGCACAAAGATCCAGTACCCTTAATGGTTTTGAAAGATCCATACTTTGTTTTAATGGCTGTTCCAAAAACATACTGCTTGCTTCCTGTACATAATAACACCCGGCATGAAAAAGAGGATCGAATGTAAAGGAAGGACGGGTTTCCAGGTAATAGCCGTATTCGGTCCAGGGAATTTTAGATTTCGAGTGTTGGATTTCGGATTTTTTGAATGGGTTTATTCGGATTGAAGTTATCCTCTCCGCTGATTGATGAACGTTTACAAAAGCTTCCTTATCGAAGCCCTTAATTCCTTCAAGTGATCTCAATAATTCTATTGGTAATTGCACGGGTAATCTATTTAACAAGCCAGACAGTATCACGCAAATTTTTTAACCCCTGTTTGCCGGCTTCAAAAACATAATAACTATCAGTTCCTCCCAATATTTTTATTCGCAACGGTACGTCTCCATTTGAATCGAATATTCGTTGAACATTCTTATCTATTGAAACTTCTTTAGGTGTCATGTAATTAAATAGCAATTCGTAATCACAAGCACTTGTCCACTTAACTTTCAAAACGGTTATATCGCCGTCCTCATTCGTTTCTATTTGTAATGAGTCTCTTCTTTCAATGTCTATTCTCTGCTTATTCACTTTATTAAAAATATAAAACTTACCCGTCCTGTATGTATCGCAATTATGCCCAGTTCTTTTGACGAAGCATGAAAATACAATTATGATCGCTCCATACAATAAAATAAACTTAAGTATCTGCATTTTTTAGGATCGGAAAAATTCAACTATTTTTTTTATTTAATGTTTCCAGGTTTTCATTGGCCCTATCGATCAGGCTCTCTTCAGTACTTTCATCCTGGACAGATAAAGCTTTGTTACCCCTTGTCGATTTATTAAATAACTTTTTGTTGCTGAAATAATATCGGCCTTCAAAAATTGTTTTGGTTTTAGTAAGATCAAATTCATCCTTTTTCGCATCAAATACAAATGAATCAAACTTTTCATACACAAAGATCAATTGCCCCTTATCAAAATAAAACTCCTTTATACTTATTCCATTTGAAAGACCGACCCATTCATGAATTTTCTTTATCTCCTTGTTCTTAAAAAAACCAGTCAGTTTCCCGCCCCCGTCAGTCATATCTTCTAAAAATTCCTCATTTTCTAAAACAACTTTTGTTAAAGTCGTATCCTTATTAATGACTTCAACCTTTTTCCGGATCAATTTAATGGGCTCGTCCTTAGTCTGGGCAAGTGAATCAACGAAAAAAAGTGTGCCGAGGAAGAATGAAAAAATATGCTTTGCATTTCTTTTCATTCAATTAAAACGCTTTCGGTTTCACAATACTCGTCGCCTGTTTTACTTGATTTGTATAAACCTCAATTGTCTTTGCTACCACTTCAATATTATCCTGCGCCTCTTTCCATTGCCTTTCTTCAATCCCCTCCCGAATGCCCGGTAATGTTTTTACACCATAGCCTGTATAAAATCCCGGCGCATACACCTGGTGCTTGTACCAGGATCTTCTTGGCAGACCTTTTTCATTTATCAATGCTCTTTCCACCTGGAACAAAACCTTGTTCAACTCTTTTTGCTTCTCAGGTGAAAGCTGTGTACCGTTCGCATATAGCTTTTGGAATTCTTCAGCTTGTGTTTTTAATTGAGCCATTTTATTTTCAAGCTCACTCAAGTTGAGATAGGGAACGACATCTTTGGGTTTCGGTGATTGAAATCCTTTCTTAGGATCTTTTGCCAAATCAAATAATTTATCATTGATCATTTTATTTTCTTGTTCCGTTTCCGCTCTTGTATTATCCAGCAATGTTTTCAATTCACCTACGTAATCATTTACGGTTTTATAAAAACTATTAAAATCGATCGGCAATACATCAGCATTTGCCAAACGCATCATGGTTCTGCCTGCTGTTTTTGATAAAGCAATACCATAATGAAAACCAGGGTCCTTAAATCTTGTAAAATGATCATATGAATCATAAACGGAATGATACTCACCGCCACTACCCTCACCACCAAAACCAAGGTTCAATGAAGCGATACCCAAAAACTGTAAAAAGCCCGACCAATCAGACCCTGCACCCAATGCACTCAGCTTAATAGTTTTATTTCCCATCAATCTTGTTCTTGTTGCTTTATCACCATTCACCATTTGATTTGCATATCTTCTTTCTTTTATACTCACACCAGTTTGCGGATCGATAACAGCCTCTGCTATCTCATTAATAAAAGGTTCCAGCGTATGTGAACCACCCACACCAAAAAATCCACGACTATTCCCATCCGAGTTTATATAGGCAACAGCTTTCTTTTTTAATTCTTCCTGGTGATCTTCTGCCCACTCGGTGGAACCCAACAAGGCAGGCTCCTCACCATCCCATGCACAATACACCAATGTTCTCTTTAATTTATATCCTTTCTTCACCATCTCGCCGATCACCCTTGCTTCTTCCATTTCCGCCACCATGCCACTTATAGGGTCTGCAGCACCATTCACCCAGGCATCATGATGATTACCGCGAATGATCCATTCATCAGGCAATTCACTCCCCGGCAATTTTGCAATTACATTATATAAAGGTTTAATATCCCAATTGAATTGCAACTTCAAATGCACTTTATCTTTACTCGGTCCTGCATGATAAGTCAATGGCAATCCGCCACGCCATGCAGCCGGCACTACAGGCCCGCCCAATGATTGTAATAAAGGCAATGCATCTTCATAAGAGATTGGCAGCACAGGAATTTTCATGATCGTCACCACATCTTCCTTTTTCAATCGTTTTGCATCTTTAGTAGCGCCAATACCCGGCGTCAGCGGATCACCGGGATAAACAGGCATATCCATCACCGAGCCACGCTGCACACCATCCTTCGGACGAAAAGGGCCTTCCGGGTACACATCACCCGCCAAATAACCATCATCTTCCGGATCAGAATAAATAATACAACCAATGGCACCATGCTCATAAGCCACTTTTGGTTTTATGCCTCGCCACGAGCCGCCATATTTTGCGATCACAATTTTTCCTTTCACACTTATTCCCATTCTTTCCAGCTCATCATAGTCAGCCGGAATACCGCGGTTCACATATACCAGTTCAGCCGTCACATCACCATC
>DASUTO010000295.1:0-3958 GCA_036374555.1 Chitinophagaceae bacterium | reverse complement strand
TATTATAGATCGGTACTATGTCTTTTGTATACGTTACAACAGTAGGTACTGTACAACCCGCACCGTCATCAAAAGGTGCACCCTGATCGATCCATGCTTTTATGATAGCCTTTTCATTTGGGTTAAAATCAATATTGCCTCCGCCAGGATGTATACCGCCGTTCACCCATGGTGAAAAATGTGACAATGCCCTGGAAGAAATGGCGTCATAGAAGATCGTATCCTTAAAGGAAAATCTGACCTGGTTCGTGGTGCCGTTATTATGACATCCGCAGGCGCCGGACGTAACAATAGGCACTACTTCAGCACGAAAGGATACACGGGGTATTGCTTGAATATCTTCATTATTCTTGTAACACGATGACAAAAGGTAAAACATCATTGAACATGCCATCGCAGCTATAATTAGTCTTTTTTTCATATACTGAAATTTATAAATGAGCTTTAGGATTAGCGTTTGATAATATAGTTTCCGGATTTGGTATACCTGAAAATGCCAGCATTTGTCTTGCCGTATTTCCACACATCCGGAACATTAGGATCGGCGAAATACCATGCTTTGATCAGAGCAATTTCAGAAGGACTAAGTCCGCCATCCTGGTAAGACATATTACCACTTACACTTTGTGCCGCACCTGTCTGTACATTGCGGTAAATAAGCGTGGAATCAATCCTCCTGATAAAACAATCATTACTGTTGAGAAAATCTCCTTTTGAATAATATTTAATATTCGTAACGGGATCTGTATAAACAACACCTGAGTTACTACGAATATTCTTTGGATAGAGAATATCCATGATGATGTCATCATAACTTCCGAGCGGACCCCTGCGGGACGATGTTGTCCATGGCGTGGTAAATGTTTTCAAAATTCTGAATGACGCGTTGCCAAGAGTATCGCTATAAAAAGTTTTTACACTGTCCTTATAATCTTTCCAGATCGTATTTAGCTTGGTTTGGTTGATAAACTGGCAGTAACGGCTTTGGGCCCCGGTTGATGCATCATAGATATAAAAAGAAGCTGTGTCCGAACTAACGATACTATATCTTGTACCTAATATACCTTTTTCAGCCCATGATCCTGCAACGGTACCCTGGTTGTGACAGTTAGCAGAGCCGCATCCATCAACTATTAACCGGATAGCCGCTGGTCTGAAATCTGCCAGGTCCGGCCTTTCTTTTGCTCCGTTTCTTATCCAGTTAAAAATAATGGCTTTGTCCTTCGTGTTCAATTCATGATTGCTGTTTACAGGAGGCATTGCTTTGTTAAAATCATTGGTAGTGATCATTTCCCATAATTTGCTGGCCGATGGATTACCAGCAACTACATGTTTCATAATGTCATTGTATGTATCAAACCTGGGACTGATAGGACCACCATGACAGTTAGAAGTACCGCAGTACTCATGAAGTATTGTCTGCACACCTCTGAATTTTATTATATCATTCTTAGCCGGTGTTACATCGGCAGTAGCAATCTTATTTTCATCATAAAATGAGGCATAGATAGTGGAGTCAGGAGTGTTCGGGTATGACCGGTCCAGGTGCTGAATATTATCACCTACTTTGGTACATTGAAAAAGTGACGCCGTCAGTAATAAAACTCCGAAGAAGATGGTAACAGTCTTGATAATTGAAACCTTTTTCATAATGAACTGGTTTGTGTTAAGAATTTATTGAATCCACTGAATTTCAAAAATAGTTCTACAATAACTGACAATATCATGACAACAAGTTATTTGCAACATGACATACCTCATCTGGCTTCCTAATCCACCTCATTATTTGTTCGGGATACGAATAGATGCATGCTAATAATCAGAAGTAGTCATCAAACACTTTTATTTGTGTTCTAATAAAGTCATATTCCCTTTGCATTATTATGACAAAACCAGGCAAAAAGATTTTTGCTGACTGATATAATACTTGAAAAGCTAACATCTAAGTTAACTATTGTATATCAAAAAGGACATGCTTATCCATTAAAAAAAATTTCTCTTTTGATAATTGTCATACAAAAATGTGACACGAATCACATTGGATTACTCCATTAATCATGTCTTAAAATTCTATCGGTTTATAGCTTGCGTCAGTTTAATAAAAGTTCTTTCAGATAAACCAGATAACAATAATCATAAATTAAAAATGACCGATTATGAAACTCCTTAAAAACACATCCTTCTGGATTTTAGCTATTCTGCTTATTGGTTATGCATACATGGCCAGTTGTACACGTCAAGATTCCCTCATAGTACCTCTTCAAGTTGCCGAACCGTTTACCGCCACCCGTGGTACTAATGTCCATCTACCTGGTAATATGACCTCGGGTAATGTTAATGAATGGAAATTCGATAAAACACACTCCAGTTGTTTATGGACTACCAATTATGTTGGTGCTGCCGGATTATTGACCGGAAGATTTAATCAATTTGGTATGCATGATGTATCAAATGCTAAAGCTACAAACTATGTAACTGCAGGTCAGCCACTGCCAGACAGTTCATGGGCATTTTATGAAAACGAACCAGCCAAATCATATTTTAATGGCTATGTTCAGATCAATACTTCTAATACAGGCGAACCGGGGCGTGATGCAGGATGTAATGTAGCAGGAATGGGTACAGTCCCGATTGTTGCAGGAACTCAAAATCTTGGTTATCCTAATCTTGCTAAGATCAAAACAACTGAAATAAAATTTGACCCGGCAAGTAATGGTTATATAGTAACTCTTGCTCTTACATACCAGGGCAAATTAGCAGCACCTCTTACTAAAACTATTGTAGGCACTCTTAAATATATTCCAAAACAAAGAGTTCAGTTTGGTACAGCCGCTGCTTATGAAGTATTTGGTCTTCAGCTTAAGTTTCAATTCAATTGTAGAGATTTCGGAATTAACAGTACCAGCATTTCCGATAAAATAGATGTTGAATGTAATGCAAACTTCAATAATAAATAAGAATAATTAATCTACTAAAGTCAACAATAATGAAAAGTTTATCAAAATATACAGGTTTGCTGCTCCTAATAGTAATTGGGTTATCCGGTTGCTATAAAGACATCGTCATCCCTCAACTTGCAGTTGATCCTGATGGTCCGCCACAGCAGGTAAGCTATAACAACGTATTAAAACCATTATTTGCTGCAAAATGCACCGATGCAGGTTGCCATGTAACAGGGGCTCACAAACCTTACCTGACTGCTGATGTGTCATACGCTCAAATAGTAAATGGCGGGTATGTTAACCTCGCATTACCTAAAGAGAGCATCTTATACAAATTCGTATATGGTGAAATGGCCCAGTACATTTCTTCAAGTGCAGATAAGCAAAAAGTGTATGACTGGATAAGAAATGGAGCACCGAATAATTAATGAATCTAAAATTTACTACAATGAAAGTAAAAATATATAAATCAAGGACCCCGGTTGCACTGTATGCTCTCCTCACGCTATTTCTTGTACTGCCGGGCATGGCATTTGCCCAGGAAGATAGCTCCGCGAATGCGCAAACTGAGGCTCCTGCTGTTCAAAAACCGAAGCCGGTAAAAAACACTTTCCAAAGTGTTTGGATAATCGATAATCAGACAGTAATGGTACCTGTAAAGGGAACATTTGAAATGGACATTAATCACAGATTTGGGTTGTGGAATAAAGGTTATGAAGATTTCTGGGGATTTTTTGCACCCTCTAACATCAGGCTGGGCGCATCTTATGCACCGATCAAAAATTTATTTGTTGGCTTTGGTGTTACAAAAACCACTGCGACCAACGTGCCGTATGCACAAGCACCTTCAACTGTTGCCGGTCCGATGTGGGATGGTAGTGTAAAATACTCTATCCTAACACAAACCAAAGGAAGATCTCCAGTTAGTGTTACTTATTACGGTAACATGGGGTTTAATACTAAAAAGGATACCGCTCATGAGATTTATGTGAATACCAGTGATCGCTTGACTTTTT
>DASUTO010000294.1:0-3799 GCA_036374555.1 Chitinophagaceae bacterium | reverse complement strand
TACCGTTGTCGCATCAAGGTGAGCAAATGTGGTTGCCGGGGCAGGATCGGTCAAGTCATCCGCAGGCACATACACCGCCTGAACTGATGTGATAGAACCATTCTTTGTTGAAGTAATTCTTTCCTGCATCAATCCCATTTCTGTTGCCAGTGTCGGTTGATAACCCACCGCTGATGGCATACGACCCAACAACGCCGATACTTCGGAACCTGCTTGTGTGAAACGGAAGATATTATCAACAAAGAAAAGAATGTCTTTACCTTTTCCCTGTCCGTCACCATCACGGAAATATTCTGCAACGGTCAATCCACTCAACGCAACCCTTGCACGGGCACCCGGTGGCTCATTCATTTGTCCGAATACGAATGTGGCTTTTGAATCTTTCAGATCTTCCATATTCACTTTGCTCAGATCCCATCCACCCTTTTCCATACTATGTTTGAAATCGTCGCCGTATTTCATGATCCCAGCTTCGATCATTTCACGCATTAAATCATTTCCTTCACGGGTTCTTTCACCCACGCCTGCAAACACGGATAAACCAGCGTAGGCTTTTGCAATATTATTGATCAATTCCTGGATCAAAACCGTTTTACCCACACCAGCACCACCAAACAAACCGATCTTACCACCTTTTGCATAAGGCTCGATAAGGTCAATAACTTTAATACCGGTGAATAATATTTCGGCAGAAGTGCTTAGGTTTTCAAACGCTGGTGGTTTACTATGAATAGGACGTCCTCCTTTTTTGGACACAGCTGGCAAACCATCGATCGGGTCACCAGTTACATTAAAAAGACGACCATTGATATCTTCACCTACAGGCATAGCGATCGCAATTTCAGTATCAATAACTTCAAGTCCGCGAACAAGACCTTCTGTACCATCCATTGCAATGCAACGAACGCTGTCTTCACCAAGATGCTGCTCTACTTCAAGCACCAATGTATCCCCATTTGGTCTTTTCAGTTCCAATGCGTTATAAATTTCCGGAAGTGTGCCTTCGAATTGCACGTCGACCACCGCACCGATGATCTGTTTGATTTTGCCAACTTTACCCATAATATGATTTTAGAGGAGGTATGTTTTGAGGCCGCAAAGGTAAGGGTGTGAACGGAAAAATCCGAAAACAAAAAAACAATTTCCAAGGCTGTGGAAAAGCCATTTGTAACCCAGCTTTTGAGCCTTGGTTGGACGTTCCTTGCAAGCTTATCCTGAGCTCGCTGAAAGGACTCCATTGGGGGTTCTGTCCGCTTATCACCAAACTCAGAAATTATAAAAAACTCTGGTTAACTTAAAAAATATTTATGCCATTTGTCCGATTTGAAAACCCCGGTTCGTCATAGAACCGAACAACATTTTTAAACTAAAATCAATTACAATGGAAAAGTTCATGTTTATTTTTCACGGCGGTATGCCACCAACTTCAAGTCCTGAACAGATGCAGGCTAATATGAGCAAATGGATGGCATGGATTGATAAACTCGCAAAAGACAATCGCTATGTAAGCGGGGAACCTTTGTTGCCCGGCGGAAAATTAGTTGTCGGGGCAAATGGAAAATCTGTAACCGACGGTCCTTATACTGAAGGTAAAGAAGTGGTTGGTGGATTCTTTATCGTTAACGCAAAAGATATGGATGATGCTGTGTCGCTTACAAAAGATTATCCCGATTATGAAGCTGGTGGCAAAATTCAGGTAAGACAAATAATGAAGATTGATATGCCGTAAGATGCAGCAACAAAAAAATATCAAGCAACTTATAGATCATCTTTTCCGCCATGAGTCGGGAAAGATGATCTCTGTCTTGTCAAAACTGCTTGGATTACAAAATTTAGAAACTGCCAATGATATAGTACAGGATAGTCTGTTACAGGCAATGAACACCTGGCGCTTTAAAGGCATTCCGGATAATCCGTCAGCCTGGTTATATCGTGTGGCAAAAAACAAAGCAATTGATTTTTTAAGAAAAGAAAAAAAGTTTCGTGAGATCAGTCCACAATACAGTTACCTGCTCCATTCGGAATACACGTTATCATCCACTGTAAATAATTTGTTTTGGGAAAATGAGATTCAGGATAGCCAGCTGCGAATGATTTTTGCCTGCTGTCATCCTTCAATTGCAGAAGAATCGCAGGTTGCATTAACCCTTAAAACGCTTTGCGGATTGAATGTAAGTGAAATTGCCAAAGCATTTTTAACCAATGATGAAACGATCGCAAAAAGAATTTACAGGGCTAAAGAAAAGATCAAAGCTGAAAAGATCGAAATGGATGTTCCTGCCAGTAATGAACTATCACTTCGTCTTGATACTGTTTTAAAATCACTCTATCTGCTATTTAATGAAGGATACAACTCTTCTCATCCCGATCAGCTTATCCGCGAAGACCTATGTGAAGAAGCCATGCGACTTTGCTATTTACTTGCTGAAAATAAAATTACAAGTTATCCAAGGGTAAAAGCACTGCTATCACTTATGTGTTTCCAGGCATCAAGACTTGATACAAGATTGGATGATCAGGGAAACATTCTCTTACTAAAACACCAGGACAGAAAAAAATGGAGCAGGCCGCTCATTAAAAAAGGATTTGACTATCTCGATGCTGCAGTAGAACCTTTTGAAATTTCAACTTATAATATTGAAGCAGCTATCGCATCACTACATGCTGCCTCTCCATCTTTTGAGCAAACCGATTGGCGATCCATTTATCATTTATATGAAATGCTTTACCAGCTGCAACCGAACCCTGTTGTTGCAATGAATAAAGCCATCGCCTCTGCTTATGCAATTAATAAACAAAATGCTTTGAATGAATTGCAACAAATAAAAGGACTGGAACATCATCATCTTTATTATGCGTCAATTGGCGAAATATATTTTGAATTGCAGAATAAAACAGAGGCAAAGAGATTTTACCAAAAAGCATTACAACTTACCTCTTCGGGGCATGAGCAACAATTGTTGACCAGTAAGATCAATAGTTGCTAACCTGTGTAAAAATTTCCCCTTTTTATTATCACAATTTTCTTTATTAATAAGGCATTGCTTTTGCAGTATTCAAAGGCATGAAAAAAATAGTATTTGCGCTGTCTATTTGCACCTATTTGCTCTCTTGTTCAGACCTAGGTGGGAGTGAAAAAGAAAAAGAAACAACAAAAGAAGGAAAAAACATAAGCAAACGAGATATTAGCATTACCGCTTCCAACTCATATAGTAATCTGTTCTTAGACACCTCCGCTTTGCAGAATTTTATTACACAAAACAAAATTGCTGATTCTATTGCCAGCCGGTTGGAAAGCTTTTACAATACCCGCAATTACCAGTTTGCCTGGTTTAGCAGTAATGGTCTGACAGAACAGGCCCGTGGCTTCTGGAATCTCCATGATTATGTGACCACTTATGAGGACGACTCCTTATTAAAAGATAAAAAATTACAGAAGAGAATGGACAGGCTCATTGCCGAAGATGAACTTACGGTGAGTGATTCAAATAAAGAATTTATAAATACTGAGCTTACACTCACACAACATTTCATAATGTATATGCTCAATAATTATGAAAAAGGTTATGTAAAGCGAAAAGAAATGGAACGATTCGTTCCCAGGAAAAAAGAAGACCCCATGGCTCTTGCAGATTCACTGATAAATAAAAAACATAAAGACGATAAATATTTTGACGATGTAAATGAATCTTACAAATTATTGAAAGATCAGCTGGGTAAATACTTAATCATAGCAAAAAATGGCGGCTGGCCCCAGGTGAATGCCGCAAAAAAGTCTTTGAAAAAAGGAACAAGTTCA
>DASUTO010000293.1:0-3362 GCA_036374555.1 Chitinophagaceae bacterium | reverse complement strand
AGGCGATCCATTCCCACAGCTTTAATTGCTCTTCAAAAACGACTGGCTCAACATCCAACACATTCAGAATGTCTTTCGCTTCAAAAAAATCAGGTTTCTCATTGTGAATTCTTTTTACAATCCCTGCATATTTTTTATTCTTACCCAAATTCACTTCCACACGACAACCGGCATGCAGTTGTTCCTTCAAATGATCGGGCACGGACCATGTGTAGTTTTTGGGGAGAGCAAGGGGAATGATTATTTCTGCAAACCCCCTGGCTCCGTCAACCGGTGGAGAGTTAGTTTCATCTATATCGTAAATAGTTTTTGACATGGATAACTAAAGATAGCAACTTAAGTAAATGACTCTAAAGCTCCCTTTATTGGGTTTGGGGGCTGGCCTTTATCCATGACGCTTTGTATTCGCGAAGTTTGCTGTCCATCAGGTCATACACTTTTTGTTTTAACAGAGGAAGATCATGCTGAGTTAATCCATCTACAGGAATTTCTTCTAAAAATATAGCCCTGTTCTCTCCAGGTGTCAATGAAAATACGCTGTGATAATTCATGCGATCGTAGACGTCAGGAAATATAAATGGTTTGATCGGCATTTGGGCGTCTATCGCCACCCGGAAGGCGCCGTCATAAAAATCTTTCAATGGTTCTCCAGTCATGTTAAATGTGCCTTCTGGAAAAACAACTATAGATATTCCTTTTTTAAGGATCGATTTCATGTTTCTTATACTCTTTGCCCGGTTATCTGCACTACTGCGATCGACTCTTACTACCGCATATTTATAAATAAATCCAAATACAGGTACTTTGGCCATCTCAGTTTTACCTAATGCGCGAATAGGCCGCCTCAGCGCCTTCACAATGAGTGGCGCATCAAGATAAGAAATATGATTGCCTACAAAAATGTATTGCTTGTTTCTATCCAACGGTTGCTCAAAATAATTACGGTGATAAATAAAGATCAGGAAGAACCAAAGATCACCCCATAACATGCAGATACGGTAGATCATATTACCCCCGGTAATGCGGCCGAATAAAGAGGCAATAAGTATAAATGGAAAAAACAACAGCATAATACCAATGAAAAGAAGCAGTGCATAAAGACAATAGATCCATTGAAGAGGCTTGAGCAAAGAACGCATCAATAAGTTGTTTTTAAAAATGAAAGTGGCATAGTCTCATCATTGATGCATTTGCAGCCCACTGTTCGGTTGACGACATAACAATCCAAAATTTTGGCAACTGTACCGCATTGTTGAATAATAATGATAATACTCATATTTTGTTTTGTTACGCCCCGAACTGTAAAAATAGGGCAAGGCTTTTTATGCAGATCCGATCTGCCCCGGTTAACTTCACCATTTCTCAGGATCCCCATTATACTATTTGCATTGATATGATAACAATCCATCCGGCACAGTGCAAACTTTGAGTATTCGATTCGGGATGGATTCCGGTTCAATACTAATTTCTTTTTGGGTTCATTACGGATCTTTATAACAATAAAAACAAGTAAAGCCAATACGAACAGCAGCGAGATGATGACATTTCTTGCTTTCATTTTTTAGATGTGGTAACAATGATCCATCAGTTTTTATTATCATACTTCTTATCATCACCGGGGCAGTCACAACTCCACTCTGTATCAAGGTCGATCACGGTAACAACCGTTGTCTTGTCATTGCATTGGGCAAAAACGATCCTCGTCCTTTGGTTGTCACCCGTAATTCCTTCTATAGCATAACGGGGACACCTTGCATTCTTAAGATCGCTTTTGTTATAATTTATCTTTCCATCCTGCATGATCCCTTCCACTTCAGCCTGCGAAATTTTTCTGCACTGCATCCTGCATTTTGCATGATTGCTGTATTCAAGATAAGATATACGACGGTCAAAGCCTTTGTCACGATTGATCGTTGTGGTATTCTTTCTTTTTGTGTTACCATCTGTGCCCCGTTCATCTTTACATTGCCTGATGATAAAAACTAAAGCTGCCAGTGCAAAAACCAAAATTATCGGGGCTGCTTTTCTGAGCTGGGGATTCATTATGCAATTATAATTTATTTTTATTGAGCCGGCTGTTGTGCTACTATCATCGTCCCTTGCGTCGCACATTTGTACTTTCTGTTCGGTGCCCGGCTCTTAGTCCACCCCCAATCGGTACTTATTTTATAATTAGAGTACTTCCCCCGCCAGCGGGGGTATGAAACATTTCCTTTTATTGTACATTTTGGAAGACCCATTAATTCTGATCAAATAAAGGGACAGTTCAATGTCCCCCGCTGGCGGGGGCCGGATGTTCAACTAAAGAAATAATCGAAAAGGGGTGGATTAAAAGTTGAATAGAATTGTTGCAGTACAAGAGTGTGACCCATTCGGTCGCTTTGCTCCTCAGGGCAGGCTGCAAGAAAGCTCAGTAGCGTTACTTAGCCGGAACCAAAACTATAAACTCCAAACCTTAAACTTTTCTATCTTTGCGCCCCACCTGTACTACGAAGCTAAAGTGAGGAAGCTTCTAAAATAACAGGTTTGCGAAGTAGTATGTCAGAAGCAAGAACCGTCGCATTTCATACATTAGGTTGTAAGCTCAATTTTTCTGAAACGTCCACGCTTTCAAGGATGCTGGAGAACGAAGGCTTTGAGAAGAAAGAGTTTGACGACCAGGCAGATGTGTATGTTATCAACACTTGTTCTGTAACCGATAATGCGGATAAAGAATGCAGGCAAATTGTTCGGAGAATTCAACGAAAAGCCCCTGAAAGTTTGGTGGTCATCACCGGCTGCTATGCTCAGTTAAAGCCGAAACAAATTGCTGAGATACCTGGAGTAAATCTAGTGTTGGGCGCCGCTGAAAAATTCAATCTTGTGCAGCATATCCGTGAGCTTTCAAAAGGTAATTCGGCAAAGATCTGCAGCTGTGATATTGAAGAAGTGACCGGTTTTAATTCATCTTTTTCCATCAACGATCGTACACGAACATTCTTAAAGGTGCAGGATGGCTGCGATTATAATTGTTCTTTCTGTACTATACCGCAGGCTCGTGGCAAAAGCCGGAGTGATTCAATTGAAAATGTTATAAAGAATGTTGAGCACCTGGCATCACATGGAGTAAAGGAAGTCGTTTTGACGGGTGTGAACCTGGGAGATTTTAGACCCCCAAATCCGCCCAGGGCGGAGGCTTTAGAGTTTCCAAAGAACGAAAATTTTTATAGTCTCGTAAAAGAGCTGGACAAAGTTGAAGGCATTCAGCGTTACCGTATTTCATCCATTGAACCAAACCTGCTGACGAATGAAATAATAGAGTTTGTGGCCAACAGTGATAAGTTCATGCCTCACTTTCATATTCCTTTACAAAGTGGCAGCAA
>DASUTO010000292.1:0-9479 GCA_036374555.1 Chitinophagaceae bacterium | reverse complement strand
AGGAGTGTTTTTAAATTTTGCATCCAGTATTCGTCGGTTAAACTCAGCTGTATCAATATTCATCATCCTGCAAAAATCCAACGTATCAATGCCTTTTATCTCTGCCGGTGTTACCATCATATCATACATAATGGCATTATTCAGGATGGCCTTGCCTTTTCGATCGAAAATGATCCCACGTTCCGGGTAAACGATCTTTGGATAAACAGCATTATCCATTGCCAGTTTCCTGTATTTATCCGACACAACCTGAAGATTGAATAGCTGCGCAAGTATTACAAAAAATGCAACAGAAAATATGAGTCTGATGATACGGCTTCTTGATTGGTTAAACACAGGCATAATAAATGTACGAGGTAAGTTGTACGCAGTACTGTTGCAAATTACAACGAAGAAGTTGTTTTTAAAATGGGGTTGCCACTATTTAATTTTCTATTATAAATTTTTGAGTTGGCCTTCCTGGTCCTAACCTCAATAGGCTGTATTAGTTCTGTACTTCAACCTTCTTGGAAATAGAATTTCGGCCGTAAAGATCAGTAACATGCTGATGGCAGTAGTAGAAACTACCTTTATCAGGAAATCAAGAAAATTACCCACCTCAAGCCACTCGAGCAGTAGCAGATACCCATGATGGAGTAGTGAAAGAGCAAACACATATACGGCATAAGGCGCCCAACCCATTGCTTTTGCAGATGGCTCGCTGTAGTTGAATTCAGAAGTATCCTTTGGGATCAGGATGTTAACGATAAATGGACGGAAATAAGCGATCAATACACAGGCTGCAGCATGTAACCCCGGCGTAACCGTAAAATAATCATACGACAACCCTGTAAAAAAGCCGATCACTAATAACCAGAATCTTGAAATTGAGAATGGAAGCCAAAGAATAAAAAGAAAATAAATTACGGGAATAATAAATCTATGCAGCGCCGGCACGTTGTCCAGGATATACACCTGTAACAGGATAAAGAAAATAAAACGAATTATATTTCTAAGCACACCATTCATTGTTTTCTTTTATTTAATTCATCAACTTTTTTCTGTGTGGCTTTATCCAAAGTCACTTGTTCTTCCCTTTGCAGGTTTTCTACCACAAAAACCTGCTGCAGGTTTTGAAAATTAGCAGATGGTTTTACCCGCAATACATAAAAATTGGTGCTTTTGTCTTCCACTATCTCTGCAACGGTGCCGATCATCCAACCTGGAGGATAATTATAAGAGTTGATACCGGTAAGCACCGTATCACCTCTCAGTACAGAATCACTCTTGGGAATATTTCTTAATGTTAAATAAAGAGGACTTTGACCATCCCATTCTATTTTCCCATTATTCCGGCTCTTTTTCATCATTGCACTTACTGTGCTCTGCACATGCAGCAAACTCATTGCCTGGCTAAAATTTTCACTCACTCCAACAATTTGTCCCACAACACTTCCATCCGAATTAATGACAGCCATGTTATCCTTTACACCCTGTTTTGATCCGCGGTTGATCTGGAAATAATTCTTCTGGCTATTGATCGAGTTGCTTACCACTTTTGCTTCTTTGGCCAAATACTTTCTCACAAGGTGAAGAGTATCATAACCCACCGTATCTGTTATGACATGGGAACCAGTGTCAACCTTCATAAAATTACCAGGTAGCAGATTCAAAAGAGAATCATTCATTTTATGGATCCTAAGATTCTCTTCCTTCAAATGAAAATAGTCATCAACCTTGTCGTACTTTGAATTGACGTATCCAGTTATTTCATTTGCTTTTCCAAAAAAAACAGCCCGGTGATACTTATTATAACGGAATAACATGGAAAGTGCAAGTATCTGCAACAGCACAAAGCTGAAAAAAGTGATATACCGGCGGATAAAGAGAAATACGTTACGCATCTGGAATTAAAGCACAAGGTTCAAAATACAAGGTTCAAGAAGTGGTCACGCGATAATAACGAAACTTGTGCATTGAACCTTGTGCTTGTACCTTCAAAAAAATGTTATCTCATAACAAAAGGATACCTGTCGTAGTGTTTTAATGCAATGCCTGTGCCACGCACCACACTTTTCAGCGGATCATCGGCTATATGTACAGGCAATTTGATTTTTTGGCTTAATCTTTTGTCCAATCCTCTTAACAACGCCCCTCCGCCCGTCAGGTAAAGTCCCCGGCGATAGATATCGGCAGCCAGTTCAGGAGGTGTTTGCTCCAGAGCCTTAAGAATAGCTTCCTCAATTTTAAAAATACTTTTATCTAAAGCCTCGGCTATTTCCTGAAAGCTGACCATGATCTGTTTAGGAATGCCCGTTACAAGGTCACGGCCATTAACCGGGATGTCGTCCGGAGGAGTTTCCAGGTCTTTCATAGCGGCGCCCACCTGTATCTTGATTTGCTCAGCAGTTCTTTCGCCAATTAACAAGCTGTGATAGCGGCGCAGCGCCTCCATAATATCAGCCGTAAATTCGTCACCGGCGATACGGATACTCTGGTCGCAAACAATACCAGCCAATGCGATCACGGTAATACCGGTGGTTCCACCCCCGATATCAATGATCATATTACCAACGGGCTCTTCCACATCAATACCAATCCCCAACGCAGCGGCCATTGGTTCATGAATAAGGTAAACTTCTTTTGCGCCAGCTTGCTCTGCACTATCGCGAACAGCTCTTTTCTCAACTTCCGTAATAGAAGAGGGAATACAGATCATCATTCGCCAGCTTGGCGGGAACATCGGTTTCTTTGTATACACCAGCTTGATCAGTTCGCGGATCATCAATTCCGCGGCGTTGAAATCAGCGATCACACCATCTTTCAGCGGACGAACCGTACGGATGCTTTCGTGAGTTTTTTCGTGCATCATTAAGGCCCTTTTACCTACGGCCAGTACTTCCTTAGGGTTGTTGCGGTTTAGGGCAATGATCGAAGGTTCATTTACTACAACTTCGTCGTTATGTATGATGAGGGTATTGGCGGTACCCAGGTCGATGGCAATTTCTTGTGTAAACCAGTTAAAAAGTCCCATTTATGAGGATTGGATTTAATGTGTGCAAAGTTGTAGGAATTTGTTTGAATTAGCAAAGCGAAAAGCCTGATAGCCAAAGATTTTTTTAGGGTATGGCATGTCGCAATCTGCTGCTAAAAGAATTATTTCATGGGGTCGGCTGCTGAATTTCTATTGGACACCTGTTGTTTCCAATTTACTGCTTTGCCACGTAAATTGCTCACATGTACGTTCCGTAACTCTATTCAGCAATTATAGAACGCCGATAGCAGCGATTTGTTATGAAACCCGGGGGGAGAATCTTCGCAATTTCTTATCACCTGGTTGTGTGAAATCAAATTGATTAACTTCAATTCATGCGTTTCATCAACCGCATTGTCATCATTCTATCTATCGTCAGCTTGTTTGCAGACATTGCAAGTGAAATGATCTATCCGGTCGTTCCGGTTTATTTAAAAGAAATTGGCTTCTCTGTTTTACTCATTGGCATATTGGAAGGTGTTGCTGAATTTACTGCCGGCATCAGCAAAGGATATTTTGGTAAACTAAGTGATGAAAAAGGAGTTCGATTGCCATTTATAAAAGCAGGTTATTTTCTTAGTGCGATCAGCAAACCAATGATGGCAATGCTTGTTTACCCGTTGTGGATCTTTTTTGCAAGAACCCTTGATCGTTTTGGTAAAGGCTTAAGAACTGCAGCAAGAGATGCATTGCTTTCACAACAAGCAACCAAAGAAACAAAAGCCACTGTATTTGGTTTTCACAGGGCAATGGATACTGTTGGTGCAGCAATAGGTCCGATCATAGCCTTAGTATTTCTTCATTTTTTTCCAAAGAATTATTCATCTCTTTTTTATTTCGCATTCATTCCCGGTATTATTGCGGTGCTGCTGATCTTTTTACTCAATGAAAAAAGTGAACCAGCTTCTACATTGGGGAAAGGAAATTTTTTCTCATTTTTTAAATACTGGAATATTGCATCATCCGAATACAAAAAATTGGTGGTCGGTTTATTATTGTTTGCCTTATTCAATAGTTCTGATGTTTTTTTAATGCTTATTACAAAAGAAGTAACTGGTAGCGACACGATAACAATTGCAGCATATATTTTTTACAATCTTATTTATGCCGCCGCTTCATTCCCGCTTGGAAAACTGGCCGATAAATTCGGGATCAAAAACATTTTTATTGTCGGGTTATTGATGTTCACAATTGTATATGGAGGTTTTGCTTTTCATCCACCTGTCATTGTGATCTTTATCCTTTTTTTTATTTATGGCATTTACGCTGCGGCGACAGAAGGTATTGTCAAAGCCTGGATAACTAATATTGCCCATGATAAAAACACAGCAACGGCTGTTGGTTTCTATACTTCTTGTCAAAGCATTTGCAGTTTGCTCGCAAGTATTATTGCTGGCTTTATCTGGTCATTTTTCGGTTCTTCAGTTACATTTGGCGCCACCGCTTTTATTGCGTTTTCAGCAATAATTTATTTCCTATTGAGTTTCAGGAAGATTGATTTTCGTTAGGCTATTATTCGCATTCTGGCACGAAAATGGGGTTGAAACAACAATTAAAATCAATTTTTTATGAGAAAGCTATTTTTATTATCCGTGGCCCTTTGTGTATTCATTTTATCGCAAGCCCAGAGCAAAAGCACTCATAGCTCTTCTTACCGGTCTGCACTGGGAGTTAAAGTATGGGACGGTGCAGGGATTACATTCAAACATTTTTTTCAAGGAAACAATGCTGGTGAATTCATTGGCTTTTTCTGGAATCGCGGCTTTCGTTTTACCGGCTTGTATGAAATACATGGAAATTTTGCAGATGCACAAGGTTTGAAATGGTATATCGGTCCTGGCGCCCATATCGGTTTTTATGATTATCACGATCATCATAACCACCATATTGACGGGGTTTATATTGGCATCGATGGTGTCTTAGGTCTTGATTATAAATTTAACGGTGCACCGATCAACATTTCAATCGATTGGCAGCCGTCATTTGAGTTTGGTGACTATATGGGTTTTGCACATTATGGTGGGCTTGGAATTCGTTATACTTTCTAGACTCTTTAGTTTTTAGCTATAAGGTTAATTGTGGAATGAGGTATTTTTCTAAATACCTCATTCTTTTTTTTATGCTATTGATGAACAAATCCCAATCTCATTTCCATGTCTTTGGATAATGCCGGTAATTTTCTTCTTTCGATAAGGAAGCTATTAAGCTGTGCAATTTCGCGGAAGATATAATGCTTATCCGCTGCGGCTTTTAAATAATCTTTTCCTGAACTTCCGCCAGTGCCAATCCTTGTTCCGATCATACGATGCACCATATTCATATGACGATAACGCCATGAACTTAATTGTTCATCTATTTCCAGTAAACAATTCAATAATTGAAATGGCTGTTGTAATAACGGATAACCACGATAAAGCATAATAAATAGGGCAGCTCGGGATGCTGCAGAGGAAAGAGATGGTTTGAGGTTTGAAGTTTGAGGTTCCAGGTTAAAGAAAACCTCGTCAAGTGCTGATAAATTCCCTTTCTCTGCTTCTGCCAGGCTTCCTTCATAACTTTTTTTATATACCTGCCAGAACGAATTTGGATCATCTGATAATGGAGGCGCTAATGGCATTCTTTCAAGCCAACTATTTATAAGTTCAAGTAATGACTTGTTGCTTTCAGAATCTTTAATAACATCAACATGTTCTTTTCTTAATTGTGCTGTATAATATTCCTTGCCGTGTCTATTGTCAAATTTCAAACCCAGTTTTGCTTCGAGTTGTTTGAACTGCCAGCTTTGAAATCCCGATGCCGGCCGAAGCATATCACGGAAATCAAGAAAATCCATTGGCGTCATGGTTTCCATAATATCGATCTGGTGAACAAGTACCCTTAAAATAGTAATGCAACGATTGAGCCGATGAACAACAGTCTGTAATTCCGGAGAATTATCATTCAAAGCTGGTTTACTCATAATTGCGGCAACGGCATCTACTTCATGATGGAGTTGCTTGAACCATAACTCATAGGTCTGGTGAATGATAATAAAAAGCATTTCATCGTGTGCGGATAAATTTTGCTTTTCACTTTCGGGAAATTGCGAATTGAGAATTTTGTCAAGCTGCAAATAATCGTGATAATGCATGTCGGCCATGGAGAGTGTTTGTGCAAATGTAATCGTGAATGGTGAATCATCGGTGCGCCGGTTTCAAACCGTGGCACGGATACACAGTACCGATGCTGGTTACCAAATCATCTTACTCAAATTCGTAACCTATATCTCTTCTGTAAGACATTCCGGTGAAAGAAATATTCTGTAACTCTTCTTTTGATTTTTCAACTGCTTCAAAAATTGAATTGGCGAAAGAGGTGATACAAAAAACACGGCCGCCATTGGTTACCGGCTTTCCATCTTTTGTTACAGTGCCGGCATGAAATAAAATACTTTCTGCTGAGTTCACCTTATCGAGGCCATGGATAACATATCCTTTTTCATAATCACCGGGATAACCGCCACTGACCGCCATTACCGTGCACGCAAAGCGATCATCTTCTTCGATCTTTATTTTATTGAGTTCCTGTTTGGTTGCGGCCACTAACATTTCCAAAAAATCGTTTTTCAATCGTGGTATCACCACTTCGGTTTCGGGATCTCCCATGCGGCAATTGTATTCGATCACATAAGGTTCATCGCCCACTTTAATCAATCCAAAGAAAATAAAACCGCGGTATTCAAGGTTCTCAGCTTTTAATCCTTTGATCGTTGGTTTGATCACTTTCTCTTCTACGTTTTTTAAAAAGATCTCATCAGCAAATGGCACGGGGCTTACAGCACCCATACCGCCCGTATTCGGACCCGTATCTTCTTCCCCTACTCTTTTATAATCTTTTGCCTCGGGTAGCAACAGATAATTTTTTCCATCAGTTAAGGCAAAAACTGAAAGCTCGATCCCTTGTAAAAATTCTTCGATCACAACTTTCTTGCTAGCGTCGCCAAACTTTGCCCTTTGTAACATCAATTCAAACTCCGCCAATGCTTCAATATAATTTTCGCAAATAACAACGCCTTTGCCCGCTGCTAATCCATCTGCTTTTAATACGATCGGCAAGGCATGTTTATTAATATAATCAACACCAGCTTTATAATTGTCTAATGTAAATTCACCATATGCAGCAGTTGGGATCTTATATTTATGCATAAAGGATTTCGCAAACGCTTTGCTGCCCTCCAACTGCGCTCCATTTTTTGACGGGCCGATAATATCAAGATCTTTTAGCTGGGGATCACTGATCAAAAAATCGGTAATACCTTTTACCAGGGGTTCTTCTGGTCCTACAAGAACAAGATCGATCCTTTCATCAATGCAACATTTTCTTATTGCATCGAAATCATTTACTCCGAAATCAAGATTGGTTCCGCATTGAGATGTACCGGCATTACCCGGGGCAATAAAAAGTTTTTCGCAAAGAGGGCTTTGAGAAATTTTCCATGCAAAAGCATGTTCACGACCGCCGGCACCAAGTAAGAGGACACGCATATTGGATGTTGGTTTTTAAAAGCATTGCGAATATCGGGCAAGAAAGTTAAACCATGTATGAAAAATTACTTAGTGAAAGATTTTGTTTATTTTGGCCAAATATATTTTCACCAACTCTGATTAGTTAATTAAAAACGATTGTATGAATCAAGCCGCAAAAACTGGCAAGCACCCGAAAGGGTTAATGGTTCTTTTCTTTACTGAAATGTGGGAACGGTTCGGGTATTACCTGATGGTGGGTATCCTATTGCTTTATTTAATAAGTGATACTGGTAAAGACCTGCCACGGGCAATGGGTGCAGATATCGTTGGAACTTTTATAGCGTTGGTCTATTTAACTCCTTTTATCGGAGGGCTTATCGCTGATAGATATCTTGGTTATATAAAATCTATTTTTCTTGGAGGCACTTTGATGGCTACAGGTTACCTGTTGCTCGCTTTACCGGATAATATTACAATGTATATTGGTTTAGGATGTATTATTATCGGTAATGGCTTTTTTAAACCGAACATTTCTACCCTGCTTGGTAATATGTATAATACGGATGAGCTTAGACCATTAAAAGATAACGCCTACAATATCTTTTATATGGGCATAAATATCGGGGCATTGGTATGCAATTTTGCGGCTGCCATTTTAAGAAATCGAATAGGCTGGGGTGCTGCATTTTCAGCGGCTGGCATTGGCTTAATAATCGGATTAATCTGGCTTGCTTTTAATCTGAAACATGTAAAACATTATGACGTAAAAAAACCAATGCAGGCGGGAGACATGCCACTATCAAGAATATTTGGCTCTGTGTTTCTGCCAATGATAATATTCGGTATAATTGGTTGGGTGATCCCAGGCAACCTGATGGGTTCTGATTCCAACGATGCTTTCGTGCTGGCATGTGTGCCCGTTATTTATTTCTATACAAACTTGTGGCGAAAAGGAAGTGTAGAAGATAAAAAAGGAATTGGAGCGTTGTTATTCATTTTCACCATTTCGATTATATTCTGGACAATTTATAATCAGAATTCTACCGGTTTAACTATTTGGGCAGAAACACACACTGACAGATCGATCCCACAGTTCATGGAGAAACCCGCTGATGCAGTTTATACGCTTCAAAATTTAACTACCACTCCAAGAGAAGCCGATTCGTTAGATCAATATATGAGAGTGGTAACTGACACCGCCGGTAACCCGATCAAAACGATGGGGCCTGATCCCTATTTTGTAAATATGCCAAAAGAAGATTGGCCGAAAGATGGATTAGCCAAAGTTGGTAACACAGAACTCTTTCAATCCATCAATCCATTTTTTATTGTCGTGTTTACACCTTTATTAATAATGTTTTTTGCATATATGGCCCGGCGTGGCAGGCCTATTTCAACTGCCAGGAAATTTGCATGGGCTTTGATCATTTCAGGTCTCAGTGCATTAGTAATGGTATTTGCTGTCATGTCTGTTCCGAGTATTTACACACATAAAGCTTCCTCCATGTGGCTGTTTCTGACTTACGGAGTATTTACGGTGAGTGAAATTTGTTTAAGCCCGATCGGTCTTTCCTTCACTTCAAAGTTGGCACCGCCGCGATTAACAGCATTAATGATGGGTGGCTGGTTCTTATCAACATCATTGGGTGGTAAAGTAGCTGGAGTAATGGCCAGCTTCTGGGATAAGATACCAGATAAAAAAGTTTTCTTTGGCATCATTACAGCTGCTGCAATACTTGGTGGTTTATTAATTTTCTCCAAAATAAAATCGCTGGAACAAATTACAAGAGAGAAAACAGGCTCTGCCTGATTCTATATAAAATGATAAATAAAAAGGTGGCTGCCTGGCCACCTTTTTATTTACTAAAATTTGTTTGCTTATCTTTCTTTACTAAATGATCTGCCATGTGGAAGAAACATCCAAAAGCATTGCCCTTTCTTTTCTTTTCTGAAATGTGGGA
>DASUTO010000291.1:0-2836 GCA_036374555.1 Chitinophagaceae bacterium | reverse complement strand
GTATTTTCATCCCAATAGAAATTAAAAAAGCCTTCAAACTTTTTCAGGTCTTTTGTTTTTTCTTCAATTGTGGGGAGTTTTTGTGCAGCAGTAAAAAGCGGAGTTAACAATAGGAATAAAAAGATTTTTCGCATAGCAGTTCATTTACAGTTTGAAGTTATGACATAAAGTTTTTCTTATGATATAAATACGATTTGCCCCGCACAATGATAAGGATTATCAATTCAATATAAACAAACAAAAAAATCGTATTTCTTCCTTTTAATCATGCTGTCTACGACGTATTTTAGCTTTTACTGCAAGAGAATCATCAAACCTATGAGGCCTGTGAGCTGCTTTTTGTGGAGACCTTTCTTATTAACTACATTTTCAAGATCGTGGTTGCTTATCCTTTTTCTATTTTCAACATTATTTTCTTTTTCTCAAACCACAAACATCAATGGCATCATAAATTCTTACCACAGTGTTTTAGGAGTAGACGCAACAAAAAATGCCCTGAAGCTGGACAATGTTTCGGGTCTTGCTTATGGCAATACCGTTTTAATTATTCAAATGAAAGGAGCTACCATCAACACAACAGCTTCAAGTTCTTCTTTTGGCGATGTGACGGCTTTAAATGATGCAGGGAATTATGAAATAGCAATTATCTGTTCTGTAAGTAATGATTCTGTTTATTTCTTTAATACGATAAAAAATAATTACGATGTAAACTTTAAGGTACAATTAGTAAAATTCGGTGAATACTATTCTGCCAATGTAACTGATACTGTAAAGGCGCAATCATGGAATAACACTACGGGAAAAGGAGGGGTATTAGCAATACAAGTGGAAGAGGATCTTACTTTGAATGCGCCGTTGTTTGCTGATTCAACAGGGTATAAGGGTGGCAATTTTTATCTTCATACCACTACGTTTTGCATACCAGCCGCAACTAATTGGGCATACAGCGCAACATCTACTTCCACATCAAACGGTGCTTACAAAGGTGAAGGCGTTGCCGATTTTGCTGCAAGTATAAATGGGGGACGGGGTGCGCCGGCAAATGGTGGAGGCGGCGGTAATTTTCATAATAACGGTGGTGGCGGTGGCGCTAACCTTTCTACAGGTGGTAATGGCGGTGGCAACTTTAGCACTACTGGCTGTACTGGTAGCAGACCTGGGCTGGCTGGAAAAGCTTTAAACAATACGGGAGGCACTAAGATCTTTTTGGGTGGGGGCGGTGGCGCCGGGCATGCAAATGGTACCGTCCAACCTTTTGGAGGTGGAAATGGCGGAGGAATAATAATTGTTTTTGCAAAAAATGTAATTGGCAATGGTCATAAGATTTCTTCAAATGGACAAGCAGGAAGATCTACCTCCTATGATGGCGCTGCAGGAGGTGGAGGTGGAGGCACGATTATTATGAATGTCACTGGTGGATACCCGGGCTCTTTAAACATACATGCAAACGGAGGAAATGGGGGGAACGAAGATGATGATAACAGTTTAAACAGATGCTATGGTGCAGGTGGTGGCGGCAGTGGCGGTGTTCTTTATTTCAATGGTTCTCTGCCTGGTGTTGGTACATCCTATACAGGCGGAATTGCGGGAATAAATATGGACGTCAATGGTTGTGGCACCCCTGTGCCTGCTGTAAATGGAACGAGCGGCTCTGCTATTCCCAATTACTCATATCAAACATCACTGACTCCTTCTGCCAGTTGTACTTTTTCTTTACCGATAAGGATCATCTATTTCAATGCAATAATTACAGGATATCAAAAAGTAAAATTAGAATGGGACATTGCCAATCCTCAAGAAGCAACCTCATTTACAATTGAAAAACTAAACTCACTTAATAAATGGACCGACCTTTCGACAATTGATGCACAAACAAATCTGCATCACTATGAAATCCCTGACAATGCACCAGTAGCGGGTGAAAATATTTATCGCCTGCGGGTTAATGGAAAAGATAATAGCGCTTCTTATTCAATACAAAAAAGAGTACACTTAAAATTTAATGATCGTTTTTTCGTTTACCCGAACCCTGCAAAAGATAAAATTACTATTAGGGGTAAGTTAAATACAGGAACTGTTATAGAACTAACAGACTTAACAGGGAAGGAAATAAAAAAAATAATTACGAACACAAGTTCGTCTTTTATTGAACTACAGCTTCCCTCAATTGATCCTGGCATTTATATTTTACGTGTTGATAATTATACACAAAAAATTATTATCCTTCATTAACTTTAAAAAAAATCGAACCATGAAAAGAAAGATCTTCTTTCCCACCTTATTATTTGTCTTTCCTTTTATTATTGCAGCACAATCCACCGCTAAAGAATGGTACAATAAAGGAATTGAATTAAAAAGAAAACAAGATTACGCTGGTGCATTAGCCGCATTCAGGAATGCTATTTCAAAAAAAGCTGATTACAGTGAAGCTTATTACCAGGCTGGTTGGTGTTGTAATGAATTAGAGAAGTATGAGGACGCAATAGGTCTATTGAAAAAATATATGCCGGTCTCAAATGCGGACAAAAAAAACAAACACAACCAGCTTGGTTTTTCATATTACAAACTGCAAAGAGCAACTGAAGCAATTATAGAATATAAAAACACGATCGGATTATTTCCAAACGACGGTATTGCATTAAGAGGTTTAGGAAATGTATACTATGAAATCGCAGAAGATCACGACAACGCTATAGAATATTTTGAAAAAGCAATTAAAGAAGATGAGGAAGACTCTAAACCGGTCTATTATAAACTTGGCTGGTTATATAATGACAAAGAAAGATATGATGATGCGATAAAAATTTTACTGAAGGCCATTGACTATGATAGTGAA
>DASUTO010000290.1:0-13404 GCA_036374555.1 Chitinophagaceae bacterium | reverse complement strand
CCTTTGGAAAATTTACAGGTGCTCTACGGAACGGGTGCTATAAAATTAAATGATCAAAACAAGGCTATACGTGTTGGCGGCGTGAAGTATACCATTAAAGATGGATTAGTTTATGATGCAAAAAAATTACTGGCTGATGTTAAGAAAATTGTTGATGATGAAAAAGCAAAAACAAATTGGAAGTTGAGGCAGCCAGGAGTGGGGGAGTTTTGATCATCTTTTTTTTCGCAGCACAATCGCCGAACTCCTTTGCAGATCACCTTCAAATCTTATTTCATGACGCGTTGCTCCATCCTGAATAATCAATAAACCAGTGTTGGGAGGAATTAGCCCGAGGCTTTCGGCGTGCATTATTAACATGAGTGAATCATTTTGATTGATCTTTGTTGGAATTGTTATTCGGAAAGCATTGGTGGTAAGTTTTATTTTTTCTGCAATGATCTGTCCATTTAACACCATACTGATAGTATCTCCATCGATGGTTCCATTGTCATAAAAACTCAATAATAAACTATCACTGTTGAAAGATATATCCCTGATCTTTTCAATTTTTCTATCAGTTGTTGGTTTGGGCTTTACAGTTGTAGTAGTAACATTATTTTGCTTCTGAATGTTATTGGGTTGTTTTACAGTTTTCTTTTTAGCAACCGGTGTTACAAATGAAAGATAGTGCGGAAAGTTTATTTCATCCAATGTGACCAATAGTTTAGAAGAAACAGGCAGGGCTGTTTTTTGAAGATAAACTTCCCCGGAATAAGTACGGGTATCCCTGAAATCTATTGATCTTGTGCTGAACTTTCCCTGTAGTGTCATCAATGTATCTTTTATCAACAGCGATAAATTCCCAAACATTTTCATCCTTATTGGAGGAGTAGAGAAATTATCATACACAAGCTCCCCGTCTTCAAAGTATATTTCTTTTTTGCCTTGCCTGATCTTTGCCGTTTTTATTCCAATATTCTCGATGCCATCTTTGGGATAAATTATAAGCGAATAACCGCTAAGCTTTCTATCGCCTTCACTTATTGCCAATTCATATTCAAGCTGGCTGCCGGGAGTTTTTATATATCCCGTCCATACACCTGTAATATCCTGTGCCGCTAGCCAAACAGGCAGAAAGAGGAATAGTATAATGATGATTCTGATCAAGCCCGGGATTTTTGTAGAATAAATAATGGATTAAGTTAATGACTTATCAGTTAGCGTGATATTTTCTTTTGGCGACGCGACTATTTGTTGAAAATTGATCGCAAAAAGCATTGGATAACAAAGGAGAAAATTATATTATTGTGATTTAAAATCCATCTGATGAAAAAATCCATCCTGCACCTCGCCTTTATGGCACCTCTTTTTTTATTTTCTCAAACGAATTATGAAAATGCCTGGAAAGCCCTTGATCAGAATAACTGGGCACAAGCTTCTAATTTGTTATTAAAGGCCAAGCAAGATCCTGCTACCTTCAGCGATGCCTACATCACTAATATCTATGTTGAAACATATAAAGGAAGAGAAAAAGAGATAACAGACGTTTCAAAGTCTTTTTACCCCATTGTTGAAAATCCATATCCATACCTGTATGCTTTGTGGTTCAATGAATCCGTCGTCGGCGAAAATGGCAAAAAGCAATTTGGCCACCAGGTTGAGATGATAAGACAATTGGTCAAAGATCAGAAAGCACCGGGCACTCTTGTTTCGTCTGCGAATTACCAGATGGGCCTGCACCAGTTATTTTCAAATGAGTTTGAAAAGGCATTTGATTATTTCAATGCTATCGGAAGTGTTCGCAATTGGCAATATACCGGGCCATTTGAAAATTTGTCAAAAACGGGATATTATAAAAGCTATGGTCCCCTGGAGCATCCTGAGCCAGATGCAGTTTTCAAATCTCTTACCGGCGCTGATGTAAAATGGTTTACTCCAGCCCAGGAGATCAAAGAGGGATGGATCCCTGTAATTTATCAGTTTAATAATGAGACCGCTGTTGTATATGCGCAGAATTTTGTGAATTCACCGGCTGATCAATCAGTTTACCTGACCACTGGTTTTGCCGGCTCCATAAAGATCTGGGTAAACGATGAGTTGCTGATCGGTGAAGCAAAGGAGCGATTGACTGAAATGGATGCCTATATCGCCAAATGCAATTTGAAAAAAGGAGTGAACCGGGTCCTGGTGCAATTGGGATTTACGTCTAACTCATTTCCAAATTTTATCGTTCGGTTCACGGATGAGAATATGAAAGTGAAAACGGATATTACCGGTTCATCCACGTATGCAGCCTATCCTAAACAGAATGGCGATAAGAGTAAAGAGAACCAGGTAATGCAATTTGCTGAAAAATATTTTTTAGAAAAGATTCAAAAAACCCCTGGTAATCTTCTTAACTACTTACTCCTGGCTGATGTTTATCTCCGGAGTAAAAAGGTGATTGAAGCACGAAATATTGTGGATGACGCTATTAAAAGAGCGCCGGATAATTGCTTGTTAAAGATGAAAATGGCGCAGGTGCTTATGAAAGAAGATAACCGGACATTATTGCTGGAAGAAATAGAAAAGATCAAACAACTGGACCCGGAAAGCCTTGTAGTGCTGGATATAAATATCAAAGAGCTTTTTGATGATCAGAAATATGAAGATGGATCTAAAGAAATGGAAAAGCGGATAAAATTGTATGGTGAAGATGTTACAACTGCCGGCTATAAGATCTTACTATTGATAAATGATAAGAAATATGATGAACTGGTAAAGGAAGTTGAAAAGCTATATGCAAAAAACCCCGAGAATAGCAAGCTGATCAATTTAATGTATAAAATAAAGAAAGATGTATATAAGGATAAGAAAGCTGCCATGAAAGTGTATGAAAATTATATGAAGGATAATTATGATTATGCGATCTACCAGGAGTATACAGATATTATGATCGAGCAGGGAAATGATGACAAAGCGCTTGATGTCAAACGAAAAATTGCCGACCGGTTCCCTTATTCACCTAATGAATTTTACAAACTTTCTAAATATTATTTTGGAACCAAAAAATATGACAAGGCAGAAGAGTACATAATGAAATGCCTGGCATTGGCTCCTTATATTGAAACATATTGGGAAACGCTGGGAGATATAAAAAATGAAAAGAACCAGCGGAAAGAAGCAATGGAGGCCTATAACAAGTCGCTTTTATATGAACCAAATCAATACACTATCATTAATAAGATCAGGAAGCTGGATGGCAAGCCTGAATCATTTAAACTTTTACCGCAAGTTGATATTGATGCGCTGGTGAAAGCAGATAAAGTGACGGAAGCAAAGAACACCGATTACGGATTTTATTATATCCTCGATCAAAAAGATGTCATCATGCATCCCGGTGGTGCTACCGAAGAATATATCACTACCATCGTTCGGATAACAAATGAAAAAGGAGTAGACAGGTTCAAGGAATCATCGATACCATATGGTAACCGTCAAAGTTTATTGATCGAAAAAAGCGAGGTCATTAAAAAGAGCAATGCAAAAATAGAAGGAGAGGTAAGCGATAATGAAGTAGTGTTTACTAATCTCGAAGCGGGTGATGTTGTTGTGTTCAAATATCGCCTTCGCAATTTTGTTTATGGAAGACTTGCTAAAGAATATTGGGATCGTTATTATTTTACGGCGCAGATCTATACTGTAACATCACGTTATACTATATTATTACCCGCTTCTCAAAAACTTTATTACAAGTTTAATAATGCAAATGTGGAGCCGGTGATAAAAGATGTAGAGAATTTTAAACAATATACATGGGAAATGAACAAGGCTCAACCAGACAAGGACGAGCCATTGATGCCAGTGCTTGTTGATGTAGCTTCCATGCTGCATATTAGTACGATACCCGATTGGAAAGTGATCTCTGACTGGTATGCTGATATTTCAAATAACAAGGCAGAGGAAGATTTTGAGATACTCGCCTTGTATAAAGAATTGTTCCCGGCAACAACAAAAAACCTGACCCAATTTCAAAAAGCGAAGATCATTTATGATTATATAGAATCAAATATCAGGTACAGTTCCGTTTCATTCAGGCAAAGTGCTTATGTTCCGCAACGTGCCTCTACCACACTTACTACAAGGCTCGGAGATTGTAAAGATCTTTCCAGCTTATTTGTTACGCTGGCTGGAATGGCCGGTATCAACGCCCAAATGGTATTAGTGGATACAAGGGATAACGGGCAACAGGATATCCTGTTACCAAGCGTGGAGTTCAATCATTGTATTGTAAAAGCCGAGCTGGATAAAAAGCATTATTACATTGAGCTTACCGACAATTATCTTCCTTTTTCAAGTTTGCCTAATAACCTGAATGGTGCATTGATAGTGGAGGTGCCCAATAAATATGCAAACACTACAGCGGGTTTAAAACAATTGCAACTTGAAAACAAGACCAAAGATGCGATAAAAAGAGTAATAGATATAAAGCCCGTGGAAAATGATCTTGAAATAACTATAAGGGCAGTAAAGTATGGTAATCACTCTTCGTATGTAAGGTCAAACTATGCCAAGCTTGATGATGAAAAAAGAGCAAAAGACATGGAGGAGTCTGTTGCTTCAAGTTATAAGAATAATGTAAAGCTCAAGTTTGTAAAATTCGGGGATCTTGAGAAACTTACTGATTCCGTGGAATATAATTATGGGTTCAGGGTAAAAAATGAAGTTTCCGAGATCGGGTCATTAAAAACATTTCGGATAGTTTATCCCGATGTAGTTGCATCGCTTGATAATTTCTCGGCTGATAGCCGTGTTTATCCAATCGAATTCTGGAGTTATGAAACGGTGGACTTGTATGAAACGGTTGTAAATATTACTGCGCCGGCGGGTACAAAATTTTCTGAAGTGCCCACGACTGAAACATTGACATTTAAAGACCTTAAATATTCTATTCAGTATACTTTAAAGACGCCGGATAAGCTCACCATTGTCCGCCGTTTTACAAATACAAGGCAACAGCAGATCCCGGCAGATGATTATGCGGGGTTCAAATCATTTTTTGAAAAGATCATTAAAGCAGAAAATAAATTTATTGCGTATAAGTAAAAGAAGGGTTACAGTCAGGGGGTGGGTTCTTTGGTAACAACAGCACTCTCATCCGGTTTTTTTTCATCCGGCATGGTTGTAAATTCATTCATATAGATCCTGAAAAGAACAACGACATAACTTACAAGCAGCGGTCCGAATATTAATCCGATAAAACCAAAAAGGCCCAGCCCAATTAAAACACCGAGAACAGTTATGACCGGGTGCACATTACCCATCTTTTTCATGATGGTTATTCTTGCTATGTAATCAATATTGCCAGTAACTAAAAGGCTGTATAATAACAAACCAGTTGCATTCCACGTTTCTCCGGAGATATACATATAAATTACGAGCGGTACCCAAACCACCATCGTACCTACAACCGGGAAAAATGCAAAGACCCCGGTAAAAAAACCCCACAATACAAATTCATCAACGCCGAATATAAAATAACCAAGCGTCGCTGTTAGTCCCTGTATAATAGAGATCAGCGGAATACCGATCGCATTTGCTTTCACCAATTTTTTAGTTTCAGATGCCAGCATTGCTGTATTAGCATCTTTCAATGGTATTATTCTAAACATTGCCATTTCTATTTCACGTCCATGATATAACATGTAGTAAAGAAAGAATAACATGGTGATCAGGTTGGTAACGATATTCAAGGTGCTATTCAGTAAAGAAGGAATAAATGTGATCGTTTGATCCAGTGAGTTGGAAAGTGATTTTTCGGTGACGATCGAAATACCGGCCTTCGCCTGTATCTGCATCACTGCTTGCTTAATATTGTTGATCACAGCGGTGGGGTCACTAAGTACGCTGCTTATTTTAGGACTTAATAACGTAACTGCCGCAAAAATTGGAACGCCGAGCAGCAATAAATAATAAAGGATGTATAAAAAAGCAGCCCGGCCTTTTTTCCATTTTCTATTATAAACAAGTTGAAAATAACCGGCCCTGCTAAGGATATATAAAGTAATGGCACCCAGCAAACCCGGCATAAACAATCGCAATTCCCGAAGAGAAGCGTAGATCAGGAGAATTATTAAGAGCAACAGCAAGATCTGCCGAATCCGGTCATTGAAATTGAACATATAAGGTATTTATTAGAAAGATGTTCTTTGCTTATCACTTACATTTCCGGCATTCACGATCCTATCAGTAAGTTAATTAATTTTCAGTACTTGGTACCGGTAAGTTTGAAGAAGTAGTTGCTTTACCGTTTTTACGCCCAAATAATGAAAATATTTTTCCAATTATGTTCCCTTTATCACCTAAGAGATGAGATGAATAATTTTTTAAGAAGAAAGGGACAATGAATTTAGTGACCCATCCTGAATTGGTAAGTAGGAATCTATTTAAAACAAAATCAATTACTTTGTTCGCCCCCTCATTAACAAGCAGATTGTTTTTATCGACGGTCGTTATATTGTTAAAGAATTTCAATGCAACGGTGGCAGGTTTCAATTGTTGTTTTATTACCTGGATATCCAATTGAATCAATTGTTTTTGAGTGTGTAATAATTCTTCTAACAATTGCTCTTCCTTTTCAAGATCCTCGTACGACCTTATTTTTCTCTTCATATATTTTACTTATCAAAGTGTTTCTAATAAATGGAGAAATAACTTTTTTCCTCATAAGAATGAGAATAACTACGAGCAGCAAGTAAAATGCCGCTATTAATAAAAAACCTAATGCCCGGCTATTAACTACGTCGCCAAGCCACCAGGCACCTGCAAAGCTTATAAAAAGAAGGATACAAAGACTTATAAAAAAAATTAAGACGGAGTTCACTAAACCCGATGCAATGTCGCTGATCTTTTTTGTAAGTCTGACAAGGGTTAACTTATAGAAAGTCTGTGCATAATCACTCGCATGGTTAAGTACATCTTTTGCGTCTTCCTTTAGATTTTGTGCTTCCATAATCTGCAGCAGTGTTTGGAAAAAATAATAAGCAGTCCGCCTGGACGGACTGCTTATTAAAAATTAGCTAATGCTTTCTTTCATTCTGTTTACTTTGTCCTCAACAGCTGAACGGGCTTGACGGCCTTTTTCAGCTGCAGTTGCGCTTAGATCTTCTAATTCTTCTTTGCCTTTAACAAAAAGGTTGCTAAGATTATCAATCCAATCTCCTGCTGTTTTTTGAACTCGCTTGCGCATTTCGCTTCCTTTTTCAGGAGCGATTAACATCCCGATTACCACTCCAGCAGCTGCGGCACCGAGGATCCCTAATACCACTTTGGTTCCTGTTGTCATACGTTAAGGTTTTTAAATGTGAAATAATAAATCAAAATAATTCCTGCCTCGTCATACATCCGATTTTGTCACTGATCTTCCAAAAATCAAAGACAATAAAAAGAGTACGATAAAAATGAAGAATAAGATCTTCGCTATAGAAGCTGCGCCTGAAGCGATCCCGCCAAAGCCGAATATCGCGGCAATGATGGCTACTACTAAGAATATAACTGTCCAGCGTAACATAAGCTTTAGGTTTAAAAGTTATAAAATAATTTGTTTATGTTCTGAAAACTAGTTAGAAAATACCGTGCCATTCAATTTACAGGGAAATCAGTGTTGTAATCTGGAATAATAGTTGCAAGTTTTTACACATAATAAATTCCATTCTAAAAAACACATAATGAAGCCTAATATTGGTTTAAGCGATAAAAACCTGAAAAGCGTTACCGGTGTATTGTCGTCAGTTTTATCTGATGCGATCCTGTTATATATAAAAACAAGAAAATTCCATTGGAATGTTTCCGGCAACAGTTTCATGGAATTGCATAAACTTTTTGAGAAACAGTATAAAATACTCGAAGAAGCTATTGACGAAATAGCAGAAAGGATCAATAAGCTGGGCGCTAAAACACCCGGCACCATGCAGGAATTTCTTCAAATGGGCTCATTAAAGGAAGCGCCGGGTAAATATCCTTCGCAAAAAGACATGATCAAAGAATTACTAAAGGATCATGAAACGATCATCATCCAGCTTAGAAAGCATATAAAGGATTGCGATGAAAAATACGGGGATATAGGTACATCTGATTTTCTTACTGACATGATTAAAGAACATGAGACCATTGCATGGACATTGAGAAGATACCTGTCATAAAAGTGTTTGTTGAATGAAATTAAGCTCGGGCTATCCTTTAAGTTTGATCAGGAATGGGTTGTTGTTTTCTTATCCTAAACTTGAAAGAGATATTAAAACAGATGTACTCGTTTTGGGAGGAGGGATTTCCGGCGCATTAGCTGCTCATTACCTTATCCAGGAGGGGATCGACTGCACGCTTATTGACGCAAGAACGATCGGTCTTGGCAGTACTTGTGCAAGCACTTCATTACTTCAATATGAAATAGATACACCGCTTTATCAATTGATAGAAATGGTGGGAGTGAAAAACGCTGTCCGTTCATATAAACTCGGTACCTCGGCAATAACAAAGCTTGCAGCACTGGCAACAAAAACAGGGATGAGGGATTTTGAAATAAAAGAAAGTCTTTACTATGCTGCTTTCAAAAAGGATGTCCCTTTTTTGGAGGAGGAGTTTGAAACAAGAAATAAGTATGGGTTTCAGGTAAAATGGCTGGAGGAAGAGCAGGTGTTGAGCCAGTTTGGATTTTCATCACCTGGCGGAATATTGTCAGGTGTTGCTGCCACGACCGATGCTTATCTTTTAACTCATCGCTTGCTGCAATACAATATAAACAAAGGATTAAAGGTATATGACAGGACACCGGTAGTGTCCATTAACCATACCCGACGCAATGTTCAATTAAAGACTCAGGAAAAATTCATTATCACGGCAAAGAAACTTGTTTATGCAACTGGCTATGAAGTGGTAGACTTTATTTCAAAACCAATTGTAAAATTGACCAGCACTTATGCTATTGCCAGCGAGGCTTTTAATTCGCCCATAAAGCTTGGAAAAACGGATGCTGTGATCTGGAATACCGCTAAACCCTACCTGTATTTTAGGTCAACGAATGACAATCGTATTATAATCGGTGGACGGGATGAGGAATTTTTTTCTCACTTTAAAAGGGATAAGCTCATTCCGGCAAAAACAAAACAGCTCCAAAAAGATTTTAAAAAGATTTTTCCTTCAATTCCATTTAAAACAGAATTCAGTTGGGCCGGTATATTTGGCTCTACAAAAGATGGGCTTCCATATATCGGGACCTATCAAAAACTGCCGAATAGTTTTTTTGCACTTGGGTTTGGCGGCAATGGAATTACATTTAGCCAGGTAGCAGGAGAGATCATTGCTTCACTTATAAAAGGCAAAAAGAATAAGGATGCCGCGATCTTTTCTTTTGAAAGATAACAAGGCTGATAGTATAAAGTTTATTGGTTAAGGATATTTAACCAACAGTCCCCCGATTTTCTACTGAAGTTTCTTGTCTGCAATCAACTGTAAATCTTAAGTATCGGATACGATTGTCTTAGGTTACAGGAATGACGCACTCCCAGATCATCATGGAGGCTTAAACCAAACAATTCTTATTAACTTTATAGGACAAGCTTCGAATTATGAGAATTCTGCCCCTGGTTTTACTCCTTTGGTGCTGCAGCGCATCTGCGCAGGATAGCACTATTACCATCAGGGCAGGAACCAGTTTTAGTGAGTCTGTTTCGATGACGGACTTGTATGAGTATCCGCAATTTGTTTACGGCAAAGTTTTTTTCAGACAAGGAGATAGCACCGTTGCCAGGTTGAATTATCAAAGGCTTTCAGATGCAATGCAGTTTATAGATTTTAAAGGCGACACACTTGATGTTGCCTATGCCGGGACGATCAAATTCTTTCGTATATATAATGATATATTTTATTATGACAACGGATATGTAAAACTTATCAAAGACCACAATACGGTAAAGCTTGCAGAAAAAAAAACACTCATGGTATCAGGCAGAAATAAGATAGGCGCATATGATATGGCAAGCCCTACATCTGCAATAACTAATTATGGCTCATTGATCGACCAAAAAGCAATTTACAAACTGGTTCCAAGGGAAGACATCACCTTATCAAAAAAAACAGAATACTACTTGGGAGATAAATTCAATCATTTTGTTTTAGCCAATAAAAAAAATCTATTACGACTGTATTCAAAGCATGAGAGACCAATTACCGGGTATCTAAAAGAAAATAATGTTGATTTTAATAGCCGGGAAGATCTTGAAAAATTAATTCAATATATAGCAAATTTGTAAATCAATTTTTGTGCAAGTAGAAATACAAAAGCTTCAGATATTCTCCGAAGTTTTTCTATTTCCGTGATCTTATCAGCATTCAAAGCCGAAACCTTCTGATACTTTGTCGGATGCTCTATTCAGTTGAGCTGTGGGGTTATACAATGTTAGCGCGGTAAAAAAGGGCAAAAAGAATAAGGATGCTGAAATCTCCTCTTTTGATGTGGCATAATGTTATCTTATTTAATTTTAGGGATGCTAAAGGGAATGCTTCTTTTCAATATCATCACACTTTTTCTATACCCGTTTGGTCTATATGCTCAGGTTGATACCAATATAAATGATGAGCAATACAGACCACTTATTCATTTTTCACCAAAAGAGAAATGGGTGAATGATCCGAATGGGATGGTATACCATAAAGGGATCTATCATTTATTTTATCAGTATCATCCTTATAGTTCCGTTTGGGGTCCGATGCATTGGGGGCATGCAACAAGTAAAGACCTGGTTCATTGGAAAAGGGAATCGATCAAGATCTTTCCCGATAGCCTCGGAACCATTTTTTCAGGCAGTGCAGTTGTTGATAAAAATAATACGTCAGGATTTGGCAATAAAGGCATTGTCCCTTTAGTCGCAATTTTTACGCAGCATAATGAAGCAGGAGAAAAGGCGGGAAAGAATGATTACCAAAATCAAAGTCTTGCTTACAGCCTGGATAATGGTAAAACCTGGACAAAATATTCGGATAACCCGGTATTGAGAAGCCCGGGTATTCGTGATTTCAGAGACCCGAAAGTATTTTGGCATGAACCAACAAAAAATTGGATCATGTCACTTGCAGTAACTGACCGGATTTATTTTTATTCTTCTCCCAATCTAAAAAACTGGAAGAAAGAAAGTGATTTTGGTGAAACAGCCGGTGCACATGGAGGTGTGTGGGAATGTCCGGATCTGTTTCCATTAGGCTACAATGGCAAGGAGATTTGGGTACTGATCGTAAATCTGAATCCCGGTGGACCAAATAAAGGCTCAGCTACTCAATATTTTCTTGGCGATTTCGATGGTAAGATTTTTTCTCCATATAGTATCGAAACAAAATGGTTGGATTATGGCCCGGATGATTATGCAGGCATTACATGGTCCAATACGGGAAAACGAAAAATATTTTTGGGCTGGATGAGTAACTGGATGTATGCAAATCTTGTTCCCACAGAAACCTGGCGAAATGCGATGACGATACCAAGAGAGCTAAGAATTGTAAAAGTTGGCAACGATATGTTTGTTGCTTCAACGCTTGTAAAAGAGATTGCAACTATTAAGTCAAAACCCATAGTCAGCAAAAAAGTTGTTTTATCAAAACCAACTGATATTGCTAAAACAGAAAATGTAAAATTTCCTTGTCTTATTAACCTTATTGCAGATAGCATAAAAGATTTTTCCATTACGCTTTCAAATAATGACTCGGAAAAACTGGTGATAGGTTATGATAATGCCTCCAATCAATATTTTATTGACAGAACAAAATCAGGCAGGACAAATTTCCATAATGAGTTTGCAACTAAGCATACTGCTCCGCGGATTGCAAATATTTCTAAAATGAATCTTTCATTGTTAATAGATGTAAGCTCTGTTGAATTGTTTGCGGATGATGGAATAACGGTGATGACAGAGATCTTTTTCCCAACTAAACCTTATACGAAAATTCAGGTTGAATCAACTGGCGGCGCTGTTATCGAAAAACTTGAATATATAAAGCTGAAAAATATCTGGAAATAGAGGTTTGTTCTAATTAATACAGTCAAAATCAGGTCTACTACGTTTGGCACACAAGCCATTTTGCCTTATTTTTGCCGCCCCATCAATGATGGCCCCGTAGCTCAACTGAATAGAGCATCTGACTACGGATCAGAAGGTTTCAGGTTTGAATCCTGACGGGGTCACTGAGAATGAAAGGCTTACGGCGATGTAGGCCTTTTTTATTTTTGCATTGCATACAATTTGCATACCCAATAAGATTTGGTCTTTAATTTTTAACAAGTGATCTGGGATTATCCAATTAGCGCCCTACCTGTATCAACGTTTGGTGTATTCGATTTTTCCATCTAGTTTAAGTGCAATGCTCCTCATCCTCCACCATTCTTCGCTTCCTTTGTTGTAATACGATATACGTTTAAATGATTTGGGCCAACCTGGATCACCCCAGAAATCTTGACTGCCCAGACCAACAGCCCCGCTGATTTCAACTTTATTGCCAACTATAACAATTTTTGCGACGACAAACATTGTTGTCCGGCCTATCCTTTCTGAATAAGTTCTAAGTGTATCACGGCCGCTGTCTTCTCTAATAATAAAATCTGTATAAGTTATTGCTTGTCTTACTCGCTCGTACAATTGATTAGTATCAGAAACCGTAACCAAAATCAAATTGTCGTCCTCTTTTTGCGAAATGGCGGACAGCGGAAAAAAAATGAAGAAATAAAAAATTTTTGACATAGCGACCTTTATAAATGTCTAAATATTACTTTGATCAAGGGGTTATTTTTCGTAAGAAATTGAGCCTCCTAAAAACTTTGCTATATCGTTCAGTATCCTCCATTCTCGATTGCCTTTGTAATATATTATTTTATTGAAATTTTTGGGAGAATTGGTATAACCCCATTCATTTATTTTTTTTAAACCATATAAGCCACTTATGGTAATAGTTTTCCCATTTATAGCAGCGAATCCAATTATGTAAACGCATGTCCAGTCCCTAAATTTTATATTGACAGTTTCCATTAGAAGTTCTAATAAATCTGTAGAGATTTTGAGGTCGCTGTAGAATGACGCACAACGGCCTGGGCTTGGCGAAGGCCGTCAAAATATGAGGACGTTTCCGGCCGAGCCGCACAACAAATATATTTTTTTTTAACGGCGAGGCCAACACGATGCAGGCTTTCGCCAAGCCGCATGTTAGCGGCGGTTGATTTTGAGAACCGCATCGTAATAGTCACTAATCCAGCCTTCATGACCTCCGTAAACCGAAAAAAAACCCAGGTAAATTGCCATAATGAAAAAAATGCCAGTAGCAATAATATATGTCTTTGTTCTCAGCTTTCTTAAAAATATAGCTGTGACGATTAGCATGACTACCCATAAGAGAAAAGAGAGAATC
>DASUTO010000289.1:0-6239 GCA_036374555.1 Chitinophagaceae bacterium | reverse complement strand
TCATCACGATGAATATTCAGATCATCAATAGCTAACAGGATCACTTTTTGAAATGCTTTCCATTCTTCATCAGTCAGGGTTTCCCCGGTGGGTGTTATAACCTCGGGTAATTTTACCAGCGTACTTAATATATTAGACGGGTCGAGATTTAACTCTTTTGACAGATCCGCCAATGGTTGATAATAAGCTTTTGCCAATTCAATATTAATGGAAACGGGTTTTGCATTACCTGTTTCTTTTAAGCTAATAGTACAATCTACGCTGCCACGACCAAGTTGGGAAGAAAGAATGCGACGAATATCAAATTCAAATGGTTTTAAAAAAGCAGGAAGCTTTAGTTGCAGTTCAAACTGTTTTCCATTGAGAGATTTTATATCAACGAGAAATGTTTTGCCACCAACAGATTTTTCAGCCCTTCCAAAGCCAGTCATCGATTTCAGCATGTAAATTTTTTTGAGTGAAGTAAAGATATTGGAAAAAGTTGAGCGACGATGAGTTAATAAAGCGAATAGACAGCAGTGATGTCTCAATAGGAACAGATGAAAAATTGATTTGAAATGATAGGAGTTCTATAAAAAACATCTCCCCCGAAGATTCGGGGGAGAAATATGTGGATGGGTTAGTAAGTACCGGGAAATAAATTTCCCTTCACAATATTAATAACATTTTTTTCTAACTAAAAAAATTTTTGAAGAAATTTTATTAACATTTCAATTTTACTTGTGGATAATAGAACAAATAATGAATAAATGAAGTATTAAATGAAATTAACCGCAACTACTTATCTTTTTTCATCACTATTTGTAGTTATAAAATCATTTCATCAATATATTGAATCATTGCAATCCCAGAATTCATTTGATAGTTATCGGGCATGTGATGCATTGTAAAGCTGTTTACCTTTGAACAAATTCAAACATTATGCAATTGGATAAACCAGTTCCGGTAAAATGGATTGCTGATCTCATTGGGGCAGAGATCGCTGGAAATAGTGAAGCATCTGCTACCGGCATCAATGAAATTCATAAAGTGGAAAAAGGAGATATTGTTTTTGTAGATCATCCGAAATACTATGACACCTGTATCAATTCTGCCGCAACGATCATTATCATTAATAAGAATACAGATGTCCCTGGTGGAAAGACATTGCTTATTGTTAGCGATCCGTTTGAAGCCTACTTAAAACTGGTAAATCATTTTCGTCCATTTACTCCCTCATCAAAAAATATAAGCGATTCTGCTTCAATCGGTCAAAACACAGTTATCATGCCTAATTCTTTTATCGGAAATCATGTATCTATCGGAAATGATTGCATTATTCATCCGAATGTTTGCATTTTAGATCATTGTGTAATAGGCAACAATGTTATTATACAGGGGGGCACCGTTATAGGCAGTGACGCATTTTATTATAACAAAAAAACCAACCGGGATATTCATTATAAAAAAATGAATAGTTGTGGCAGAGTTGTACTGGAGGATTTTGTTGAGATCGGTGCCAATTGCACAATTGATCGTGGCGTAAGTGGTGATACGGTGATCGGCGCAGGAACCAAGATCGATAACCTTGTGCATATCGGGCATGATACAGAAGTTGGAAAAAATTGTTTGTTTGCTGGCCAGGTTGGTATTGCCGGCGCGACAAAGATTGAAGACAATGTAATACTTTGGGGACAAGTGGGAGTAAGCAAAACACTTACAATCGGCAAGGGTGCCGTTCTATATGCACAAAGTGGTGCGCCGGCGTCGTTAGAAGGTGGTAAAATGTATTTTGGTTCACCGGCTGTAGATGCAAGAGAAAAAATGAAGGAATTAGTTTGGATAAAACGCATTCCACAGCTTTGGGAGAAAGTAATGGGCAAGAAAGTTGAAGGTTGAAAATTCAAAGTTGAAAGTTCTTATACCGGAGAGATCTTTTTGGGCCAGTTTCTTACATCAGACCAACCTTTAACTTTCAATCTTATTGGTCCGGCGTATAATCATTGGGCACCTGGTCCGCAATATTTTTCCAACTCCAGTAGCCAAAGTTTATCCAATCTTTTTGATCGTAATAATAGCCGTTTGGCTTTATGGTTATAACATCAAGCACATCGATATAAGAAATCTGCACGCCGATATTCATTGGTAATTTATACTTCTTCAGATACTCATTCTCGGGAGTTCTCCTGGTATAAGTGATACTGATCCTTTTTGGGAAATAAATATCAATCTCGCTTACACTATCCGCCAGGGTGTACCATGCAGAATCATAAGGCTCGGTTATCTTATTGAATTTTTTATCATCATTTTCATCGAGCATATCAATTATAAAACCACTTTGCGTTAGTGTGCTATCATAATAACTATGCATAAAATGAAGACGGCTGCCGAGGTAAGCCTTTTGCCTGTTCTTTTTCCAAAGTTTCATACTGTCTTCGGTTGAAACCCTTTCTTCATAAAAACTTAAGCCCCTGTAACTACATATAGTTGTTTTGTACATAAAAAGAAATGAATCAAGATTGTAACGAAGATTATATCCCAGCGCACCATTAGAAATGATCAATGGTGAATCTGCCAATACTTTTAATTTTTCTGATTTTCTGAAATAATAAAACTTTAATACTTCGGGATTCACCAAAACACACTGTGAAGAAAAAGGAGTAGTGCCGATGAAATTTTCAAGAAAGAACTTGCCGTATTTTGTCCACCCATCTTTTACCTCGTTGCTGCTGCGTATCACCACTTCTTCAATGCTTTTTTCCTCTTTAACCATTACAATTTCCATGTCACTGTTTTTCATTTCAGGACTAATGCGTATCATTCTTGATCTATAGCCGGTATAAGTGATCACAAGATCATAACCACCTTCTTTCAGGCTCAGAGAAAAGTTTCCTTCTTTATTTGTTGCTGTGCCCTGCGTAGTATTTTGACAAAAAACAGACGCAAATGCCAATGGGTCTTTTGATGCTGAATCGATCACCTTTCCGGAGACTGTAAAATTTGTTTGGCTAAACCCTAAAACAAAAAAGAAGCTCAAAAGGGTAAACAGGAATATTTTTTTCATAGAATAAACTATTGCCCGATAAAGATAATGCAGTTATGGTTTTAGTTGCATACTGTTTACTGCATCTGCGTAGTTTTTGCACGTTTTTAAGATGCAGGGTTCTAATGGCATAAAGGAAAATCCCGGCAAAGCCTTTAGTATTTTATCGTTTTGCCAGTAAGTTCTACTTAAAGCGATCCTTGCTGTTTCTTTTGTAAGCAATGGCTTTGTATTCTTTAAAGTGGATTTTATCTTTTCCATACGCCACGCAATACCGCTTAAGAAAGGGGTAGCCTGCCATTTAGGATGCTTTTGTCCAAAGCCATCAGCAATAGCGTCGAAGAGTTTCTTAAACTCCCAATTTTCATGATTAATGATAAAGCGTTCTTCGGTTATATTGCTTTCCATCAACAATACTGCCGTTCTTGCTACATCCTCCACTGCTACAAATCCATTGACACCATTTGTATACCATGGAAAACCTTTGTATGTATTCTTAAAAATAGCGCAACTGCTTTCATGCCAGTTGCCAAAACCAAGTACCGTGCTTGGGTTAATGATCACAGCATCTAACCCTTCGCCCATACCACGCCAGACTTCCATCTCTGCTTTATTCTTACTGATACCATAATGAGAATTCAATTTGCCATCAACCCATTTTTTTTCTTCATTCACATGTTCGCCGGTTGAGGTTCTTCCCAAAGCAGAAATAGAGCTGATATGTATAAGTTTTTTTATTCCATTTTCAAGTGAAAGATTCACCACATTGGCCGTACCATCAACATTTGTATTATACATCTGCTTTCTTTCTCTACTGGCAAAAGAAACCAGCGCTGCAGAATGAATGACAGCTTCAACACCTTTCATCGCTTCATCAAGAGAAATTACATCCAGCACATCGCTGGTTACCCATTCAACTTTATTTAGAATATCCGGAGAAATAAAAAAAGGAAGTTTGTTGCTGCGACGTATTGCACGAACAGCATACCCTTTCTCAACAAGTTCTTTGATGATATATGCACCGATAAAGCCGGTGCCGCCCGTTACGAGTACCTTACCCCGAACTCCGCCGAAAGGCGGGTTTTGAAGATGCATTTAGTTTGTAATTAACTGCAAACTTATGTGAAGTGAATGAATTGACTTAGGTGTTGTAATTGTAATAGCCTTTTCCTGTTTTCTTTCCCAACTGGCCTGTTTCAACTTTTTCTTTCTGAATTTCAGAAGGTCGTAACCTGCCAGGTTTATCCAGTTGTTCATAAACAGAGCAACTCACAGCATAGTTTACATCATTACCGATAAGGTCCATCAATTTGAAGGGCCCCATTTTAAAACCGGTGGATTCCATCAGCGAATCGATATTTGCATGATCAATTGTTCCTTCTTCCAGCAATCTTAATGATTCAATATAAAACGGCCTGGCAACACGGTTTACAATAAATCCGGGCGAATCTTTGCAGAGTACCGGGGTTTTATTCATCAATTTTGTCAATTCAATGATGATATTGGTTGTTTGTTCGTTGGTGAATTCTGTTTTTACTACTTCCACCAGCCTCATAATAGGAGCTGGATTAAAAAAATGCATGCCAATAACACGTTCAGGGTTCTTTACTCCCTTTGCAATTTGCGTGATGGAAAGCGATGAAGTATTGCTGGCAAATACTGTTTCACTGTGATTGATCTCTGCCAGTTGATTGAATAGAGCAATTTTAGCTTCCGGCTTTTCAATGATGGCTTCGATTATCACATCGCCCAAACAGTCATGAAGATTGTTGGTGAAACGAAGATTGTTCAGCGTCTCTTCTTTTGCGTTTCCGGTGAGCTTACATTTTTCTACAAGTGATTGGAGATTGCTTTCAATTGATACTTGTGCTTTTTCAAGAACTGCATCATTCAATTCATAAAGGATGGTATAAAAACCAGCAGCAGCCGCTGCCTGGGCAATGCCACTGCCCATTGTACCTGCGCCGCAAATGCAAATGATAGAACCGGGATTCATGAGATTAATAAGGATTATGAGGATAAAGTTATGGGTTCTCTTTTATCCTGATTGAAAGAAAGGATTTGTACATATTGTCGATAAAGCTAGTGGTATCTTTTGCTCGACATTCTGCGACAAAATATAACTCCCTGCTTTTAAGATTTGTTTCTGCAACTACAAATAATGTTTGAGAATCGGTAAGATATCCATAGGGAGTTACAAACGCAGAAATTACAAAAGGCTTTTCATTTATTATTTTAAACTCTTTAAATAAAAAGTCAGTAGGTTTTGAGTATCCAACCATCTGCGGATGATAGTAGCAGTACGCTGTATCTTTTTTTGATAAAGGGTTTAAGATACCTAAATCGGGGGCGATTTTGATAGGTTTATGCCAAATATTTAATTGGTAAGTGGAATCAGGAACAACAGTCCAATAGAAACCAGACTCAGCAAATTGAGGATAGTTTTTATCGGCAAATCTATATTTTATCCAACCTGAAGCAGTATTGCAAGAGTAATGCTCCCATTTATAAAAAGTGTCTAGCCTTAAAGGAAGTTTTAATGATATAGAGGCTAAAGAATCAGTGAAATCAGATTTCTCGTCATATCCTGTCAACAATATCTTCTGGTCATCGTAGCCACCGTAATCGATTTTTTCTGGCTTATTTGACGATTTACAAGAAATAAGTATTGTTAGTGTAGCAAATTTTATGAATACAGCTTTCATTGCTCCATCGGAGTTACAAAAGATAAACGGAGCGTCGCAACAAATGTTGCATCAGGGAATTGAAGCGGGCTACATAAAACATTCGCGGAGATTGCTTCGGCCACTTTGAGTCGAGGTAATCATTAGGTTTGACGTGGCCTCGCAATCAAACTGCAGATGTAAACTGTTTCAAAAACCTTACATCATTCTCACTGAAGAGACGGATGTCATTAATGCCATATTTCAGCAATGCAGGACGTTCGATACCCATGCCGAATGCAAAGCCGGTGTATTTATTAGGATCGATGCCGCAGGTCAATAAAACGTTTGGATGCACCATACCGCTGCCAAGGATCTCCAACCAACCTGTCTTCTTACATACGTTGCAACCGGCGCCTTTACAAAGCATACAGCTGATATCCATTTCAGCGCTTGGCTCGGTAAATGGAAAATAGGAAGGACGAAAACGGATCTTTACATCGCTGCCATACATTTCTATTGCAAAAAAGTAAAGCGTTTGTTTCAGATCGGCG
>DASUTO010000288.1:0-9009 GCA_036374555.1 Chitinophagaceae bacterium | reverse complement strand
TGTGATGTTTTGAATCGGAGCGGTTACGGGAAATGTTGTGATAGCATCTCCTGTTCTTCCAAGATCTGGTAAAACCTTCCAGGTGATGCCATTTGCATTTACGGCTTGGGTGAAATGTGCTGATTCGATCGATATACCATAGTTTTCTCTTTCAAAAAAAACATTTCCTTTTGCTTCTGACGGCACATTGACTGACATTTCATCAACAAAACTGATGGATGGCTCTTTAATGATCGAATCTTTTGGAACATATTTTACATCAGGCATTCTTTGTTTTGGTGGTTGCTGCCAGTATGTATAACCAATATGGGTTTGGTCCATCATGTGATTCCACTTTCCATTGTTCAATTGATGATACTCCAATGATATCAATGAATCTTTTAAATACAGCTCTTTTACCTTGTCAGCATATTGATTTGCAACAGCATATTTGTTTTTATAAGTTTCACGATTCAGGGCAACATAGAAATACATCTCATTCAGATTAGCACATGCCTTGATCGGATGAAGCACTAATTGAAAGAATGCATCTTTATATTCAGAAGGCAACCTGGAATTCACTTCTTCAGCTCTTTTCAACAGGTCGCTGTAAACTCCCACAACTAGATTCCATTCAGCATAATTGAAACTGTAAGTATTTGCGTCGAGCATTTCAGGCTTTCTTCTTGCGTTGTATTTCCCAAAACTGGAAATGAAATCTGCAATGTCTTTAGCATATTTATTTCCAAATTGTTCGGCAGCCCATTTTTCTGTATAATTTTTTAAATCATCTGCACCTATCTTTTCAGGATCCCATGCATAATCAAGGAAAAAGGAAATAGGAAATTCCATTGGCTTTATATCTCCAACATTCACGATCCAGATTTGCCTCACACCATGCTCATAAGCAAGATGCATTTGCTCCCATACTCTTGGGATGGGGTTTGTATTTACCCATTTATAATTCCTGGGTCCGCCAACATAATCGAAGTGATAATAAATTCCGTATCCGCCTTTTCTTGGAGGATCAGATGGTTTAGGCAGTTTCCGGATATTACCCCAATTATCATCACATAACAATAAAGTGACATCATCAGGAACTCTCATTCCTTTATCATAGTAATCCTGCACTTCTTTATACAATGCCCAAAGTTGTGGCGTTTCACTGGCAGGCTTACCGGTTACCTCCTCAATGATCTGTCGCTGATCTTTTACAATTCTTTCTAATAATGCAGTAGCAGTTTGTCTTGACATAGGTTCGTCACCATCTCCACGCATACCGACACTTACTATTTTTTCATTCCATGCTCTTTGCATACCACCTTTCCAGTATTCTTTTAGACCGGCTTCTGTACTATCATAGTTCCACTTTCTTCCTTTACCAAAATATTTCCATTCTTCATGTGCACGCATTAACGGTTCATGATGAGAAGTGCCGATAACAATTCCGTATTCATCTGCAGACTTTATATTTAATGAATCATCATAATAAAATGCATTGCCCCACATAGCGGGCCATAGATAATTTCCTTTTAATCGAAGTATCAGTTCAAAAACCTTTTCATAGAATTTATGATTAAATCCACCGAATTTTTCTCTTGTCCAACCTGAAAGGGCAGGAGCTTCATCATTAATAAAAATGCCCCGATATTTTACTTTGGGTGAATCGCTGAAAGATGTATTTGCGTTGATAAATATTTCTGTTTTCTTTTTTACAGGAACATCAGCCCACCAATACCAGGGTGAAACACCAATTCTTTTAGATACTTCAAATACACCATAAGCAGTTCCCCGCCTGTCACTGCCGGCAATTATCAGTGCATTTTTAAACCGCTTGAATGGATTTGTAATTGACCCGACACAATATGCTTCCCATTTATTTTTGATCGTGTTTTGGATTTTCTTTTCAGCGATTAAACTTCTGATGAGTGACGATTTTATGATGGTGCCGATCACAATTATATTGCCGGTAGTTGTTGCTGATATATTATTAACCAAAACTGGCTTTTTACCAGTTACCATTTCGATGTCATTTTGTAATAGCTCAGCAGATTTCTTTACCAGTGCATCATCTGCGTCATCAACATAAATAACCGCATTCGATAATGGAAATGAAGTCTGTGTTTTAACCTCACTTACGAGCTGGGTGTTGCCTGTAATCAGAATAAAATAAAAGAATATATAAACGAAGACTTTTTTCATTGGTAAATAATGGAAATTGAAAAAACTGAATTGATCGATCAAGGATATTGAAGTTGAATACTTCGCTTCGCTCAGTACAGGCTGTGCGTCGCAAGTAAAGTTTAATAAGGCGATCCAGCCGGTCAATAAAAATTAAAACCCAATGCTATTACCGCCGTCAACTGGTAACACTACGCCAGTAATATATTTAGCCGCATCACCGGCTAAAAACAAAGCAGCGTCACCAATATCTGACGGCTGGCCCATATGACCCATAGGAGTACGGCCGAACACTTTTGATTTGCGTTCGGGATCACTGTTCAGCGCTTTATCAGTCATGGCTGTGAAAATAAAACCCGGTGCAATGGCATTCACACGAATTCCTTTTGGTGAAAGCTCGACCGCCATGGCCCTTGTCATTCCATCTATCGCAGTTTTGCTTGCACTGTAAGCAATGACTTTGGGTAAACCATATTGCGCCGCCATTGAACTTATATTAATAATAGAACCACTTTTTTGTTTCAGCATTTGTTTTACCACTTCACGGCTTAATGCAAACACTGCAGTGAGATTTGTCGTGATCACTGTCTGAAAATCTTCATCCGTCACATCCTGGAATTCTTTTTTCATGTTAATGCCCGCATTATTCACCAGTACATCGATTTGCCCGAATTGTTTGATCACATCAGCAACAAAAGCAGGAATTGATGAGAGATTGCTTAGATCACAAATCATTGCATGACTATGATCACCCAATTTTTCCTTTGCCTGCTTTAATTTGTTTTCATCCCGGCCAACAATGATCGTTTCAATGCCAGCTTGTGTAAATTTTTCTGCAATAGCCAAACCGATACCTGATCCACCTCCTGTCACAATAGCCACTCTTTTTCTTTGTGTTGTCATGGTTTCTTTGATTTTTTTGATCAATTTCCGGGGGCATATAAAATTCTGATGTTTTGATAATATTCCAATGTTTTATCTGGTTTTTCATATTGGGACGGTATTGGCATTTTACTGAATGTTTGAAAATAAAGCAAACATGCATTGCGCCACCAAATCGCATCTTTCACCTGTATATTTAATAATTGTTTTACATGATCAAATCTTTCTGTATCGATGTATTTCGCCAATTTATTCCATTGCTGTTGTATTGTTTTCATAGAATCAACCGCCGTGTAGTATTTGTAACATAACTCATCCCATAAAGTTCTTCCTGATCTCATCCGATGCTTCCAGGATACATGATGAAACCATAACAAATAATCTTCGGGGCATTTGTTGACATCTTTAAATTCGTTTTGTACTCCAATTGCATATTGAGCCAGTGCATTTGTTCCTGTTGCTGTTCTATCAAATCCAATTCCAATTGAATCTGCTTTATGATAATAAACAGGGTTCCAGTCAGGACGGTTCAATGTATTTCCCCAGGGCATTGGGCCGTAATGATGGCCATTGTACATAATATGTGTTAATCCAAGCGGCGTCATGTAATTAACCAATACTTCATGGGACTTCAACATTATTCTTTTTACAGGTTCTACAAAAGAAGGATCATTAATAAATGTTTGCCTGATCCATTCATCTGCAATCTGTGCAGAAGCCAGATCATAATCCCAACATAATCGCCCCAATGCATACCAGTTCGCCTGTGCAAAAGGATGGCCACACCAATTTATATCATTGCCGATATTACTTACGCCGGCAATTCCATTTAAAGAAAAATTATTTAAAGAGCCGTCGATCACTTTTGCTACTGTTGAACCTTTACCTTTTAAATATGTATCGGCATTTAAAGCTTCTTTAAATAGTGGTGCTTCAAAAACCAAATGAGTTCCTTGTCCCAAATACTCCTGTGTTAATTGAAACTCCATCATTAATGGAGTTTGATACATTGCACCAAAAAGAGGAGAGAAGGGTTCTCTTGGTTGAAAGTCTATTGGGCCATTCTTTACTTGTACTAAAATGTTTTTTCTAAACTTACCATCGAGTGGCTTGAATTCTTCGTAAGCTTGCTTGAATCTATCATCAGACGCAGAACTATAAACAAATGCCCGCCACATTATAATACCATTGAATGGAGCAACGGCATCGGCAAGCATATTGGCGCCGTCGGCATGTGTCCTGTTATAATCTTGTGGGCCAGGTTGTCCTTCAGAATTTGCTTTGACAAGAAAACCGCCAAAGTCAGGTATCAGTTCATAGATCTCTTTTATTTTTTGCTTCCACCATTGTTTCACTGAATCATTTAACGGATCCGCAGTTTTTAATTTCCCGATCTCGATCGGCGCACTGAATCTTGCAGTAAGATAAACTTTTATGCCATAAGGACGAAACAGCTCTGCCAATGCTTTTACTTTTTCTAAATATGGTCTGGTAAGAACGCTGGCATTTGCATTTACATTAGTAAGAACTGTACTATTGATACCGATTGACGCGTTTGCTCTTGCGTAATCAATATACCTTTTATCGATAAGGTCCGGAAGCTTGTGCCAGTCCCAGATCGAAAACCCTGCATAGCCTCTTTCAACTGTTCGATTAAGATTATCCCAATGATTAAGGATACGCAATTTTATTTTTGGTGATGAGATGATATTAAGATTCAGAACCAGTTGTTGCGTTTGCATCAAACGTAAAAAATGAAAAACACCATACATCACTCCAATATCGGTGTTTGCAGTAATGATCGTTTTACCGGGCCGGGTTTTAATGATAAATCCCTCATTGCCGATATTATTTAATTCTTCTTTTGTAATGATAGTTGAAATGATTGTAGAAGAAGAAACAGTGCCAGCTATAAATGAGCCCGACTTGCCAGGTGACGATAATACCTTATAAGGCATGCCGGTTAATGCTGAAAATGCCTGTGACAATTCGGTTCTGATAATTGCAATTGTTTGTGATGATCCAAGAACAACTGGTGATATAATTTGTTTCTTATATTGATCAAGCAATGAATTATTTGATATTTTCTTGTATCGCAGCCACAGATCATAGCCATTTTCTGCTTTAGCTAAGGCTGGCAATATTATTAATATGATTAGTAATCCCTTCCTCATTATTGCTATAAACGATGTTAGTGATGAGTTTTTTTCTTGAGCGATGATTTTCTTATAACCAGGTCTGAACGAATGACTATAGTCTGCGTATGGCTAATATTTGAAATTCCTTTTAAATGATTGATCAAATTACGGGCAGCGATCTCGCCCATGTCAATTCCCGGATAGTCGATAGTTGTTAATTGGGGTTCTACGATCTTTCCGATCGCATCATTGTTGAAACCAACAACGGCGATATCTTCCGGGATATTGATCCCATGCTCTTTTAAGGTTTGCATACATACAGCAGCTGAAAAATCATTAGTGATAAAAGCTCCATCGGGGAGCGGTTTCATTTTCATTATTTCCAATGCTGCTTCGATGCCACATTGCTCACTAAGATCTTTTATCAGCACATAGTTTTCATTGAATGGAATATTACTATCAAATAACGCATCTGTATAACCTTTGTGCCGTTGTGCGTATACATTTCGTTTCAAACTTGCAGTAACAAGCACAATTCTTTTGCATCCCTGGTGAATGAGATGTTTTGTCGCCTGGTAGCCGCATTTATAATTGTCAATGATAACCTTGGTGCTTTCACTATTCTCTTCTACACGATCAAAAAATATTACCGGGATCGATTTATCATTAAAAGGTTTATAATGATCAAGGCCTTGTGTGTCAAATGCGAGGGAGGCAATCAGTCCGTCAACTCGTTTATGAAAAAGGTTCAATGCATTGGCTGACTCTTTCTCAAAACTTTCGGAGGAGTGAGCAATGATAAGATCGTACCCGGCTTCGGTAGTAATTTTTTCGATACCCGCTAAGACAGAAGTGATGAAATTGCTATTCAATTCATGTACGATAACGCCAATGGTATTTGTTTTTTGTTTACGAAGATTGCTTGCAAATGTATTATGACGATAACCGAGTTCTTTGGCCGCTTCCTGTATTTTCTTTTTTGTGTTTCTGTTGATGGCAGGATGATTCTTTAAAGCACGGCTAACAGTAGCTGATGACAGATCCAGCTTTAAGGCTATATCATAAATCGTTACTTCTTTCTTTGGCTTCATGTTGCAATCGGTTGCATAAAAGTCGCAAAAAAAATCAAATAAAAAAGAATTATAAAGATTTGTTTTTTAAAGATGATTCCCGAACAACGAGATCAGCTCTTAAAACTATGGTGTTAGTTGTCTTTGTACTGATGAAACCTTTCAGGTGATTTATCAGATTCATGACAGCTACTTCGCCAATATGATAACCTGAATAATTTACCGTTGTCAAATTCGGTTCAACAACCTTGCTTATCGGATCATTATTAAAACCAGCAAAAGCGATTTCAGCTGGTATGCGGATTCCAGCAGCTTTAAGATGGATCATGCAATGAACTGCAGCAGTGTCATTAGCGCTAAAAACTGCATCAGGCCTCGCTGTTTTCTTCATCTTCAGTATATGCTTTGCAGCTTCCGCCCCCGCTTCTTCGGAAAGATTGCTTATATATATAAGCTTTTCATCAAATGGGATTTTATGATCCTGGAGTGCTTTTTTGTACCCTCGCAATCTCTCCGAATAAACATCCCTTAACATATTGCCGCCTAAATGCATGATCCGTTTACAACCCTGTTCCAGCAAGTGTTTCGTGACATCATAGGCAGCCTGGAAATTATTGATCAATATGCTTGTGCTATCACTATGATTGAAAGTTCTGTCGAAGAAAACAACAGGGATCCCTTTGGTAAAAAATGGCTGTAGATGTGAAATGTTTTCCGTGTCATAAGCCAACGAGATCAATAATCCATCAACTCTTTTATTATACATAGTATGAGCATTCGCTTTTTCCTTTTCTCTTTTTTCAAGCGATTGAGTTATAATGAGATTATAATTTTCCCGGCTCGCCGCATCTTCCATTCCAGCTAATACAGATGACATGAAATTACTATTGAGACGAGGTACGATAACACCAATGGTATGTGTCCGGTTGCTGCGGAGACTGCTGGCAAAAGTGTTTGAACGATAACCTAATTCTTTTGCCGCTTCGGCGATTTTTTTTCTTGTGTTCTTATTAATAGTAGGATGATTTTTCAACCCCCTGCTTACAGTTGTGGCTGAAATGTCCAAATGTTTGGCAATATCGTAGATCGTTATTTCCTTTTGATTAGACATGGTGGAAATCCTGTTTACAAATAAAAGCACCTTTTTTTGAAAAAAAAATTGCAATCGGTTGCAATTTTTAAAAAAACTCTTATATTCGTTATGTGAAGATGCAGTCCTGCTTGTTGCATCACACGAAAAAATTCTTTACGACCTGGCTGCTGTATGAAAAAAAACGGATCAAACCTTCAGTTGTTATCGTGCCTTCCAGCACATAATGCCACTTCACAAAATTTTTTATCGGTCTTTAAATTTTCAAGTAAAGAATCATCCGCTTTTTCTACTGTTGATTTAAAAAATCTTTTAAATATTCAATTGCCAAAACAAACATTATGAAAAAATCTGCCATTTTGAAAAATGAAACGCAGAAATTCTTATCGCGATCAATGAAACAATGTGTGTTACTTGCGTTTTCATTGTTCCTGATTTCTGCCAGCGCATTTGCGCAAAACAATACTATCACGGGAAAGGTTGAGAATGATGCCGGACAACCTGTGATAGGTGCTTCAGTAGTTGTAAAAGGAACAACAAGTGGTACTACAACGAATTCCAATGGTAGTTTTTCCATTGTTGCAGCGAAGGGAGCTGTACTGGTTATTTCAAGTGTAAATTTTACAACACAAGAAGTTACTGTTGGTGACGATACAAACATCAATGTAAAATTAGTAAGTGCCTCAGGCAGTTTAGGGGAAGTGATAGTTGTGGGATATGGCACGCAAAGAAAAGAGGCTGTTACGGGATCCGTTGCTTCAATTAGCGGTAACACTATGCGTGAGGTACCGGCGCCAAATATTTCACAGGCTTTACAAGGACGTTTAGCTGGTGTAGAAATGTCGCAAACTTCAACAAGACCTGGCGCTACCATGCAAATCCGTATCAGGGGTGCAAGATCATTGAGTGCTGATAATAATCCATTGATCGTACTCGACGGTATACCTTTCATAGGATCTTTAGCAGATATCAATCCTAATGACATTAGGAGCATTGACATTCTTAAAGACGCTTCGGCAACTGCTATTTATGGATCCCGTGGTGCTAATGGTGTTATTCTGGTTACTACCGATAAAGGATCCAAGAACAGAAAGCCGAGGATAAATTATAGTGGCTATGTAGGTACACAATCAGTATTTGCCAAGTATCCAATGATGGACGGACCTGAGTTTATAGCAATGCGGGCTGCACGGGGGCAATACACTAACGGAACAGATGAATCTAATGAGCTCAATACCGATTGGCAGGATCTGTTTTATCAAACGGGTATTATAACAGATCATAATATTAGCCTTTCCGGTGGGGGTGAAACGGGCAATTACAACTTTGGATTGGGCTACTATAACAATGAAGGTGTAATACCAACGCAGACATACAAGAGATATTCCGTACGCGGCTCACTTGATCAGCAGGTTGGTAAGTATTTTCGGGTAGGTTTCACTTCCTACAGCAATTTTAATGAAAGTGAAGGGAACCAGGTGGGCTTATATAATACATTAAGCATGTCGCCTATTTCCAGTCCATATAATGCAGATGGTACTCCAAAGAGGTCCATACAGATGGCCAATAATATCGACAACCAATATATCTACACGAAAGACATAGTAGAAAATTTACTGGATAATGATCAATGGATCAATGAAACCCGTGGTTTTGCATCTTACAATGC
>DASUTO010000287.1:0-16926 GCA_036374555.1 Chitinophagaceae bacterium | reverse complement strand
ACAACAAACCGGAGAATGACTGGTGGCTCAATATTGACTTTCCACAATTTAATGGACGAGTTTTTGTAAGCTATAAAGAGATCGGTAAAAATAAATTTGATTCGCTGATCAATGATGCTTTTACAATGAGCTATAAACAACATGTTCAAAAAGCTTCTTCCATAGAACCCAGGCCATTCCGTACTCCTAATAATATCGATGGAATTTATTTTACACTTGAAGGGGAAACAGCAACAGCTAACCAGTTTTTTCTCACCGATTCAGTAAAACATTTTTTGCGTGGTGCATTATATTTTGATGCTACACCAAATGAAGATTCTCTTTCTATTGTGAATGATTTTTTGAAAAAAGATCTCCAATATCTTATCAATACATTGAAGTGGAAATAGATGGGCCCGATCCAATTCTTGCCTGAATTATAATTTACACTGTCAGGTCTGTTTATTAATTTGGTAAGCCAAACTGACTATTATGAGAATTCAGAAAGCAACGCTTTTGTTCATTGGTATTGTTTTATCAGCAGCCAAAATTTTCCCCCAGCAAGCGGCAGCACTTGATTCAATGAAATCAACCCTGGCAAAAGCAAAAACACCGGAAGAGAGAGTTTTTTGGCTTGATAATCTTTCACGAACTGCAATGAATGTGAATCTTGCGCAGGCAGATGAATATGGCAAGCAATTGATATCCTATGCCGAAGAAACAAGAGATAGAAAATTGATGATCAAAGCATATATGTCAAATGGATTACGCTGCAGTTATCTCATAGGTCAGAAAGATTATACAACCCGTTCCATTGAATTTTATAACAAGGCATTGGAAATTGCAAGACAAAATAAAATGGAAGATGAAGTCGGTGCGGCCCAATTAAGATTATGTGTAGTCCATCTTTCAATTCCTGACAAAGACAAGGCACTCAGCTATATCAACCAGGCTTTTTCATTGATCTCGACACTTAAAAATGATAGTCTTAAGGCAGAATCACATAATTCTTACGGCCTTGTTTACCAGGCAAAAAATGAGAAGACGTTGGCGCTTCGCCATTTCCTTAATGGATTACAAATTGCAGAAGAAACCAAGATCCCCGAACTGAAAAGGAACTGTTATTTATACCTGTCTTCTTTTTATTCCAGAATAGAAGATTATGATAAGGCGATCGACTATTACATGAAGGCAATGAAAAAGCTTGATCATATGAAAGAGAAGAATGTGCCTTATCAACGGGCAGTTGATCTTAATGCAATCGGAAATTTATTTGCCAGCAAAAAGAACTATGATATAGCGATCAATTATTTTGAAAGGTCGATCGCAATGGCTGATTCGTTAAAGTTTTCTAACTTAAAAATTCCTGGTTATGTCAGCTTATTAAATCAATACTTGCGAATTGATCAGCCCCAAAAAGCATTAGAATATATGAATTCACCCGATGGTGTGGATTTGAAAAGATATCTTTCTGATTTTGGAATGAATGCCCGGGTTGATCAGGCATATGCATTTATCTATACTAAATTGAATCAATACGATTCGGCAGGTTATTATTTTAACAGGGCACTTCCATTTTTTGAAGAAAAAACCAGCGAATTGAACCGTCTTAATTTTTATGTTCAATTGGCGGGCTATTATAAAAAGACAGAAAATTACGATAAAGCCATTGAGTATTATCAGAGAGTAAAGGAAATTGGAGAGAGGAACGGGCAATTAGAAGATGTGCAATCCGCATATAAACACCTCGATAGCCTCTATGAGAAAAAAGGAGATTTCAAACTGGCAAATCAATATAATAGTTTGTATTATCAGTATAAAGACAGTATCGATAAGTTAAAAAAAGAAAATGAGCTTGCACAGATCGAGGCATTGGATGAACAGCAAAGAAGGCAGAAAGCAGAGATCGAAGCGCAGGAAGAGAAAGCAAAACGTAATCGCATTCAATATATGGGCATCACTATCGGCATCGCAGTATTGTTTATTTCGCTCGTGATGATGGGTTGGTTCAAAGTTTCTGCAGCCACCATTAAAGTGATCGGGTTCTTTGCTTTCCTGATATTTTTTGAGTTCATTTTTCTTGCCTTCAAAAAAAATATTTATTGGGTAACAAATGGCGAGCCTTTATATGATCTTGCATTTATGATCGGGCTTGCAGCTATACTTGTGCCGCTCCATCATTGGCTGGAACACAAGGTGATTCATTTTCTTACTTCACATCATATGCTAAGATTGCGTGGGATATTTTCCAGGAGGGGAGAAGAGAATTCTTGAATACATTTGCAAAAAATTAGCGAAGTGATAATAATTGATAATAAGCAGATAAGCGATGACGTGGTGGAAACGCAATTCGTTTGTGACTTGTCCAAATGCAGGGGTGGCTGCTGCGAAGACGGCGATGCCGGTGCCCCGCTTGATGATGATGAATTAGAGATCGTTAATGAAATGTATGAGAAGATCAAGCCTTATCTCACACAGGCTTCTATAAAAGAGGTAGAACAAAAAGGGAAATATGTTTATGATCGTGAATTCGGCTGGGTAACGCCAACACTCCAAAGCGATAACGAAATATGTGTATACGCAATTAGAGAAAAAAGTGGAATGATAAAATGTGCCTTTGAACAGGCTTACTATGATGGAGTGATTCCATGGAAAAAGCCGATCAGTTGCCACTTGTATCCTATTACTGTAAAAAAAGGTAAGTATGGCAATTACGAAAGATTGAACTATGAACCAAGAGAAAAACTCTGCAGCCCGGGTTGTGCGTTAGGAGAAAAATTAAAAGTTCCTACATACGAATTTTTAAAAGAGCCATTGATAAGAAAATATGGGGAAGAGTTTTATGAAGCGTTGGAAAAAGCGGCCAAGGAATATTATCATGCAACCACGAAATGATAGCTTATAAAGAGGTCAAATCAATTCTCAACAAACATAAGAAAAGGGATAGCTGGTTCCTTGACGATTATTCTATCAACCCTTACGAAGGCTGCGGATTCAATTGCACTTACTGTTATGTGCATGGAAGTAAATACGGCGAAAATCTTGCGGAGAAAATAGTAATAAAAAAAGATGCAGCCGCAATTCTTGATAAACAGCTTGCAAATCGTGCAAAGAAAAATCAGTTTGGATTTATTGCAATTGGTTCCGCAACTGATGCCTATATGCAGGTAGAAGAGGAGATTGGTTTAACAAAAGAATTATTGGAAGTGATCCTCAAACATCGCTTTCCTGTTTTTATTTCTACCAAATCTGAGTTGATAAAAAAAGATCTTGACCTGTTAAAGCAAATAGATTCAAATGCTATTCTTCCCGGAGACCTGGAACAAAACCCCGGCCGTGGAGTTATCATTTCATTTTCTTTTTCTACACTTGATGAAAAACTGGCAAAGGAAATTGAGCCGGGCGCAACAGCTCCTCAAAAAAGATTAGAGATATTGAAGGTTTGCAGCGATAATGGTTTTTTATGTGGTGTAAATGCAATGCCGTTATTACCTTATATCTCTGATACCGAAGAGGAGATAGAAAAGATCGTGGCATCGGCAAAACAGTATGGTGCAAATTATATTTTAATGGCTGGCCTGACCCTTTTTGGAAATGATGAAAGAGACAGCAAGCAACTGGTTTTTAGGTTTCTCAGAAAGTATTATCCTGATCTATTAGAAAAGTATGAGAAGATGTATGGGTCGGTTTACTACCCGTCATCGCGGTATCAGCAAGAGCTGAAGAAAAGAGGCGATGCACTTTGTGAAAAATATAAGATCAAAAACAGTATTCTTTGATGGCAGATCTATTAAAACAGGTTCAAAAAGAATTGCAAGAACAGGCGACTCCGGAAGCAAAAGCAGCGGCGCTAAAATTTGTACCAAACGCTGAAAAAGTCTACGGTATCAGGACACCTGTGTTGAATGTGATGGCGAAGAAATACAAAGAAGGCGGATTTGATTTAGTAGATGAACTGTGGCGTTCCGGCGCATTTGAGGAGAGATTGCTTGCTGCAAAACTGCTTAATACAATCTGTAAAAAGGATCCATTGCTTTCTTTGAAATTTGTAGCCGGTTTTTCAAAAGATATTTCCAATTGGGCTGTATGTGATGCGGTGGGAATGCAAAGCTTAAAGCCAGTCGCCAGGAAAATTCAGAAAGAGATCTTTGATCTTTCAGCAAAATTGGTAAAGTCAAAAAACCTGTGGGAAAGAAGATTGTCCCTGGTGATCATTGAAGTATTCACAAAAGACAGATCACTACATCCTGAAATAATGAAAAGAGTAAAGACGCTGGAGAATAATGAAGAATATTATGTGAAGAAAGCGGTGCTATGGATAAAAAGGAATTTTGAAAAAGGAAGATAAACTCAGTTTATATTTGTAAACATGTCTGAGCACTCACAATCCTTTATCGCAAAAAGCACGGAGAAAACTGTTGACAGGGAACATCGCCGCAAGATCAATTTCAATATTGGTAGGTATAATGCAGTTGTGCCAAAAGGAAAAGAACAATTCAGCAATGTGAACCTGGCAAGAGAGAAAGCAAAAAACATAAAATGGAAAGCAATTGAGAACCTTGATAAAATGCTGGAGAGCTTCGAAGCAAAAATTACAAAACGGGGAGCAAAGGTAATTTGGGCAGAAGATGCAAAGCAGGCATTAGAAGAAATCGGAAAAATTTGTGCTGAGAAAAATTGCAAAACATTGGTGAAGAGTAAGAGCATGGTGACAGAAGAAATTCATTTGAATAAATTTTTACAGGAACAAGGAATTGAAAGCATAGAAACAGACCTCGGAGAATATATTCAACAGTTAGATGGTGAGCCACCTTACCATATCGTTACTCCGGCCATGCATAAGAGTAAAGAAGATGTAGCGAAACTTTTTGCGGATAAATTAGGAACCGATCCAAAGCTGACACCGGAGCAACTCACCTTAGTTGCAAGAGAAGTACTGAGAAAGAAATATGTGGAAGCTGAAGTAGGAATCACCGGTGCCAATTTTATTATTGCTGATATTGGCGGAATTGCGATCACAGAAAATGAAGGCAATGCAAGATTAACCTGTTCGATGCCGAAGACACATATCGTAGTGGCCGGCATAGAAAAAGTTATTCCATCGATGAATGATCTTGCCTTGTTCTGGCCGTTGCTTGCAACTTATGGAACAGGTCAAAAAATAACTGTTTATAGTACGATAGTAACTGGCCCGAAACAGGAAAAAGAAACTGATGGACCGGAAGAAATGTATGTGATACTGCTTGACAATGGAAGAACAAATATTCTTGCAAATGAAAAATCAAGAGAGAGCTTGTATTGTATTCGTTGTGGCGCTTGTTTGAATGCCTGTCCTGTTTATAAGAATATTGGCGGCCATAGTTATGAAGCTACGTATAGCGGGCCGATTGGTTCAGTGATCACTCCGCATTTGAATGGAATGAAGGAATGGAAACACCTGAGTTATGCATCTTCGCTTTGCGGTAATTGTACTGAGGTATGTGCAGTGAAAATTAATTTGCATGAATTGCTGCTCGAAAACAGGCATGAAGCAGTTGATGAAGGGCACGCCAGTTTTGCAGAACGTACAGGATGGAAATTATGGAAACAAGCCATGCTTAAACGCACCCTGATGAATATGGGAAACAGGAAAATAAAGAATTGGGTAGTGAATACTTTATTGAAAGGATGGAAGGAACATCGCAGCAAGATGGAGTTTCCGAAAAAATCGTTCAATCAAATGTGGCAGGAAAAATACGGAAACAGATAATTATCTTCATTGTGTGATTGTTTACGCAAATAAAATTACGCCCCGGCTTCAGTACATTACTGATTTTATTGGAAAAGAGATCACAGGCGAACCGTTTCAGCTTACTGATGATAATTTTTATTTCAATGATCATACAGGCCCTAAGATCAACTACAGCGACACGAGAATTAATGATGAAGAATTAATAATTAATAATTGTTCTTTATTATTTGAAAGTTCAATTAAAGAACAGAACATTTCTGGTTTTGAAGCAAATGGTTTCAAAGCTTTTTTCAAAACCGAAGGAGATTATCCTCTTGATATTTTCGCTGCTACATTTTATTTGTTGAGTCGCTATGAAGAATATCTGCCTTATCAAAAAGATATGTATGGAAGATATGCGCATGAAAACTCGCTGGCATATAAGGAAGGGTTTTTGAATGTTCCCCTGGTAAATATCTGGATCGAAGATTTCAAAAAAGCGTTAAGTAAGAAATTTCCAACTCTTAACCTTCAGCCTTCAACTTTTAACTTTCAACCAACCTACGATATTGATGAAGCATTTGCATTTAAAAACAAAGAATTATCGAAAATAGCAGGGGGAATGGCAAGGTCATTAGCAAATCGTGAATGGCCAATTGCGAATGAAAGATGGAAGGTGCTGCGTGGAAAAGCAAATGATCCTTATGATGCTTATGAATGGATGGATAAGCTGCACGAGAAAAACAATTTGAAGCCATTATATTTTTTTCATGTAGCGACTGAAAAAGGGAAGTATGATAAGAATATTTCTCCGTCTCATCCAGCGATGCAACAATTAATAAAGCAACATGCACAAAAGTATTCTATAGGAATTCATCCATCATGGGCTAGTGGCGATGATGAAAGTTTGTTAGAGAGAGAGATCAAAGTACTTGAGTCAATAACTGGTAATAAAGTAACTACTTCACGGCAGCATTATATTCGTTTTACATTGCCACAAACTTTTCGGAGATTGATCGCTGCCGGCATTACAGATGATTATTCGATGGGTTATGGGAGCATTAATGGTTTCCGTGCATCAGTTGCATCTTCATTTCATTGGTATGACCTGGAAAAAGAAAAGCAAACAGATCTTTTGCTTCATCCCTTCTGTTTTATGGAAGCGAACTCATTCTTTGAACAAAAATATTTACCACAGAGAGCTTATGAAGAAATGATGCATTACTACAATGCAGGTAAAGATGTTAATGGTACATTGATCACTATCTGGCATAATAATTTTTTAGGTACATACCCGTTGTTCAGTGGCTGGAGAGATGTGTATGAAGAGTTCGTTCATCAGGTGAGTAGTGAGTGTTGAGTCGGGAGTCAGGAGTCGGGAGTCGGGAGTCAGGAGTCGGGAGTCGGGAGTCAGGAGTCAGGAGTCGGGAGTCAGGAGTCAGGAGTCAGGAGTCAGGAGTCAGGAGTCAGCAAAATTAGTCACTGTTTATCAAGCTCAGTAGAATTGTTACAGCACAAAAGTGCCTTTCGCTCACACTCCTTCTGTTTCCGGTTGTTCTGTACTGGTGATCTTATACGCTTTATTTACGAGGTAAACTCCAAGTAATGTCACCAAGCCGCCAATGGCGAGATACACAGTGAGTTTTTCATCAAAGATCATTGCGCCGAGAACAACAGCAACGATCGGATTTATGTACGCATAAATTGAAGCTTGCTCGGTTGGCAAATTTTGCAAGGCATACAAATAACAAACAAAGGCGATCAGTGAGCCGAAGATGACAAGATAGGCAATGGCGGCCCAGGATTGCCAGGGAATGCCAGTAATGGGAACTGCACGACCGCTTGCAGCAGAAAAACTATATAAAACAATCCCACTTATTACCATTTGCAAACCAAGGCCAAAATATGGATTGAAATGAAGAGCTTGTCTTTTTGTGTATAATGTTGCAACAGCCCATGTCCACGTGGCAATAAACGATAGCAAAATCCCAATTCTGAATTTCGGGTCAAAGAACTCGTTTATGTGGTCGTAAAAGATGACACATACGCCGCCAAAGCCAAGTATCAGACCTATGATCGCCATTATAGGCATTTTGGATCTGGGTGCAAAAAATCCGATCACAACTAACCACAAAGGAAAGATAGCACCCATAATAGCACCAAGACCGGCTGAAATTTTGTATTGAAGTGCAAGTGTGCTAAGTCCATTGCTCATGACGAAATTTAGAAAACTCAATACAATGATTGGGATCCATTCCTTTCCTTTTGGCAGGGGCATTCTTTTGTAGAGAAAGAAACCAACATAACAGGTACCGCCGAGAAATTGGCGGATGCCAGCCATTTGCAACGCATCAGGAATATAGATCACACCTTGTTTGCTTGCCAGCCAGGTTGTGCCCCACAAGATGCAAACAACTATTAATGCAAAGATCGCTTTGGCCCTTGTACCTTTTTTGTGAATGGTCAAAGGATTCAGCGCCGATAAACTTTTTAGAGCATCAGTGGATTGTGATAAGGTTTTATTGAAGTCGAATAAAGACATACCCTCTAAATCGTCCGCCATGGGCGGAAGACTTTGTGGTTTAAGTATTTTGAAATTTTCTTTTATGAAGAACTTCCCATAAGCCCCTTTATGGGTTTAATGTTTAAAATGTCTCATCCCCGTCATTACCATTGCCAGTTTATTTTCAACACAGTAATCAATTGAATCTTTATCACGGATAGAACCGCCTGGCTGAATGAATGCTTCTATCCCTTGCACATGACTCATTTTTACACAATCATTAAATGGAAAAAATGCATCACTTGCTAATACAGCGCCCTGCAGATCAAAATTAAATTGCTTTGCCTTTTCAATTGATTGACGCAAAGAATCAATGCGACTTGTCTGTCCACAACCCTTCCCGATCAATTGTTTATTTTTTACCAAAGCAATGGCATTACTCTTTAAGTGTTTGCAGACAAGGTTAGCAAATTTCAGATCGTCTTTTTCTGCCGCCGTTGTTTCTCTGCCGCCAGCTTCTTTCCATTCAGCATAATTACCTTCATCTGTTCCCTGTATCAATACTCCATTTAAAAGAGAGCGGAACATTTCTGAATTTTGACTTCTTAATTTTGACTTGCTTTGCAAAAGAATCCTGTTCTTTTTTGATTTTAAAATAGTCAGCGCATCTTCATTGAATGAAGGAGCGATCAGCACTTCAAAAAATATTTCATTGATGGCATCAGCCGTTGCTTTATCAATTGTGCCATTACAAACCAATACACCACCAAAAGCTGATTCAGGATCACCGGCGAGTGCAGCATCCCAACTTTCTTTTACTGTTGCTCTTTGTGAAATGCCGCAAACATTGGTGTGCTTGATGATAGCAAAGGTGGTATCGGTGAACTCCTTTATTAACTGTACAGCAGCATCAACATCAACGAGATTGTTATAAGAAAGTTCTTTTCCATTCAATTGGTCAAACAGCTCATTCAGGTCACCATAAAATACTCCTGCCTGGTGTGGATTTTCGCCATACCGCATTGCTTTTGGATTTGTAACCGATTCCAAAAAGTATAATGCATTTTCAGGGTTAAAATATTTTGCAATGGCTACATCATAATGTGCCACGATTTCAAATGCTTTTGCAGCGAAAGATTTTCTCTGCTCAATGGTAGTTTCTCCTTTTTGTTCGCGAAGCAATTGTTCCAGTTCTGCATAATTTTTTTTAGCAGCGATCACGACAACATCCCTGAAATTTTTTGCAGCACCGCGGATCATGGATGGTCCGCCAATATCTATTTTTTCAACGATCGCTTTTTCTTCAGTGGTTGATGCGACAGTTTCTTCAAAAGGATAAAGGTCAACGATCACAAGATCGATTTCAGGAATATCATACTGCTTCATTTCTGCCACATGTGTTTCATCATCTCTTTTACCAAGAATACCACCAAACACAGAAGGATGCAAAGTTTTTACTCTTCCACCCAGGATAGATGGATAAGTAGTCAGGTCTTCGACAGGCACCACTTTCATTCCAAGTTTTTCAATAAATGTTTGTGTGCCGCCGGTAGAATAAATAGTAATTCCAAGTTCGGACAGCAGTTTCACAATAGGTTCAAGGCCATCTTTGTAAAAAACAGAGATGAGGGCAGACTGAATTTTTTTGTTCATAGTTTAATTAAATGTTAGAGGCGGGTCCCGTCTATGGCGGGATAAGCAAGCCGCAAATGTAAGCTACCGGAAGCTCATCACAAAAGCCCCTTTTTCACTCACGTCATGATAAGGGATGCGCAAGGAATCGCAGTCCTTTTTCCAGTAATTAATTTTCCAGGAAGGACACGAACCATCAAAAACGACCTGCTTTACGGAAAAAGTTTTTGCCAGGGTATTCAAATAAAGTTTAGGGTTGCCAGCGATCAACAGTAGATCAACAGTCATCTTCTCTTCAAGAGGGGTAAAATAATTTGCTTCATTTATGACTAATATTTTATTGTTATGGTAGCTAATTAAATTTCCTTGTTGCCAATAATTCTCAAAATCTATTGCAGGTTCAATGCGATGGAAGATCCTTGATGGTTTGATATGAAAGTTTCTTATAAAATCATCAGCCAGCAGGTCTGGATCACCAACAAATAAATATTTTCTTCCATCAATAAAATCAATCGCTGTTTTTTGTGGTACGTTATAAACGATCAATTGCTGCCGGTTATTTGCCTGGATAAATGAAACCGTTCGCAGCAAAGCAAAACCAAATAAGGCAGCAAGCGCATATTTTAAACCAGGTTTGCTTTTCTCCATTAACCAAAAGCCAAAACCAGCAGCCGCCATCAATAACAATATTGCCTGGAGAATTGAAATTTGAAGGCCATCCCATAATGAAAAAGAAAGCATTTCAATTCTTTCGATATAAGAATTCATGATCCAGATAAGCCAGGATATAAATTGTCCGATGATCGCTGCAAGTGGCGGAATAAATGAAATAATGCATAATAATATTTCATCCAGCAGTATAAAACTTGATAAGGGAACAGCTAAAAAATTTGTCAACAGAAAAGTAAGGGGAAACTGGTGAAAATGATACACACCTATAGGCACTGTGAGAATTTGTGCAGCAATTGTTACAGCATTCAGTTTCCATGTATAATCTAATATTTTATTTTTTATATAAAATAAGTGATAGATGGGTTGCATGAAGATCACAATGCTTAATACAGCTGCGTAGGACAACTGGAAGCCAACGTCCCAAAGCCAATAAGGATTGATACATAACAACAGTAATGCTGATAATGCAAGCGCATTGTAGATTGATGATTTTCTTGCAAACGAATCTCCCAATACTATGCAGGTGAACATAAATGCTGAACGAAGAACAGAAGGCTGAGCACCGGCTAATAAACTAAATAACCATAAGCCTGTAAGAATAAAAATGGGCCTCAACCAGCTTAATTTTCTTTTTTGTAATGGTTTAAAGAACCATGTAAGCAGCCAATAGATAAGCCCGAGATGCAAACCGGAGATTGCGATAACATGAACAACACCGGTATTACTGTAAGATTGTACAAGTGTTTTATCCAGGTCGTCTTTATAGCCGATCAATAATGCCTCTGCCAAACCCAATTCTTTTTCACCTTTAATATTTGTGCGAAGAATACTTAACACTTTTGAACGAGATTTATTAATGAATTGCTGAAAGAAAGTTTTATTAGTAGTAGGCAAAACTGCGAACTCGTTTACTTTTCCCGAAGGGACAGATGCCTGCAGGTAAACCTGGTGAGTGATTCCCTGGAACAATGAATACTGTTTATAATTAAAGCCGCCGGGATTACCTGAATTTTTAATTTGTTGCAGTGGTTTAGAAATTACTAAACGGGAACCATATTCAAGTCTTGATAAACTGCTGTCTTTTTTAAAATAAAGAATGATCGTTCCTTTTGTTTTAATACTAGAGTCTTGTTTTAGAATAAGATCAACCGAAGCATTTGCTTTGTAAGATTTCGTTTTTTCAACAGGATTTTCAAGCAATGTTACAACGAGGGTGCTCTCATTATTGTAATTTTTACCAAACCAGTCCTGGTGGTGCTGAATATTTTTGTACCATGACAACAATCCTCCCACCGCAATAAACAATACAGTAACTACCAAACCACTTACTACAGAAAGCTTATATCTCTCAAAAAAGGGAATAAAGAAGAATAAAATTGTAGTAATTGAAGAAATGCACAACGCAATCCAAAGCCCTTCAGGTGGAATTTGTAAATGCCATTGCAAAATGATTCCTGTAATTAAAGGAACCAGGAAGCGTATAAACGGTGCTTTTTTCCATAAATGAATCACAGGCAAAGACATTGACAAAAGGTAAAACACACTTAACACCTTTTCAATACCAGTTTGCTGGTATTCATTAGTGCCCGCCCCTTCTTATCAGGAAAAATTTTATGAGGAAATTTTCGTTGACGACTGGATAAAATGAGGTCGTTTGGTCACTGTTTAACCTCAAAAAGACTATTGTAAAAAATGATCACAGATTCCACGTCTTCCTGTTTGTATCCCGATAACCCTTTGCTATTGATATATTCCTGTACCTCACTTTTCTTATCATTCAGGACAGACGGAAGATCTTTAATCTTATTGAATTTTTTCCAATGCCCTTCAAGCAGTACGAAAAATGTCAAATAAGTTTCAATACTTTGCTCATAGGTGGCAGAATTATAAGCCCTGGTTTCCCTAAGTGTTTTCTTATGCAGCGCATATAACCCGGCCTTTCCCTTTTGCAATAGTTGATAAAAACCTCTTTCCGGTTTATCTGTTGTTTCGATATAATCAGAAAAAATGAAATGATAATCTTTCTTATTCACAGTATCCAGCAAGGTTACTTGCCGTAAAGGTGTGCCTACTATCAATTCTTCCTGTTTGCTATTTAAAAAATTTGCCTGTGATTCCAACAAGTTTAACCGGATAAGGATATTTTTATATACAGTCCCATCTTTTGAAATAAGAATGCCTCGCGTCATTTTTTCATTAAAAAATGGCGACCCTGACACCAACCTTACAAACTTAGCTTCGATATAAGGGGTACCTGCATCGTTAAGAAAATTGTTTACTGCAATAGGGGCTCGTTTGTCAGTCTTATCTACATCTATTGTTTGTGACAAAGATCTGAAGCAGATGAACAAGAGGCAGCAGGAGATCAATATTTTCATATTTCTGATTTAAAGGCATCCTAAATTACAATTAATTCGAGATGGCTGGGTTAACTCTTTGCAGAACCGGATTTTATATTGATAATTCAAGATATAAGTAAATGCCAGGCGAAGCACCTCATATTTGCCTTGTTCACCGGCATGATAAGACTCCGTAAATAGGGGATTTCTTTGCGCCTTAGCGAATCTTAGCGCATTTGCGTGACGCTTTAAGCAAGCATCTTCTTCAAATACGCCACCTGTCCAAGATGATAGATATTATGCTGTACCAACCCATTCAGCATATAATGGTAATTATAACTGCGGTTTGGAACCATATCACTTAAAAAGCTATCATCGCTTTGGTTCAATAGTTCAATGATCTTTGCATGAGTTGTCTTCAATTGTTCAAGACCAGCTTTCCATGTATGTTTTTTGGGATCAATATCCCGCCAGTCATTTGCTTCGATCGCTTTTAGTTCGTCAAGACTTCTTTTTTCCAGATTGGCCAGTGTGAACTCGGCCCATACATTCATGTGCCAGAGCAACTCGATCAGTGAGTGTTCGGTACCATTTGGTTTTGTATGCACTTTAGATTCATCAACCTCTTCGAGCATTTCATATACTGAACGGCCAAACCATGGCTGGCTGCTCAACGTATCCCTGAAGCTATTGGCGATTGATAAGACGTCCTTATTCATGCCCTGAAGTTAAAAAAGTTTTTAGTCGTTTCATTTTTCGATACGGAACCGAACCAAAAATTGGAGCAAACTGTTTGATGGTTATATTTATAAATTAATAGCACACGATGAAACAATACATTTTAGTTCTCATACTCTTTTTTTCGTCCGAAGTATATTCACAATCAGGAAATCAACAATCCGATTTTCTCGTAAAACCTTATTTGCAAATAGGGAAAACGCCATCACCACAATCCATGCAAGTGCTCTGGCATGCCGCTGTTTCAAATGATGTTTGGCTTGCAGAATTTAAAAATAGTACTGGTACTGATTGGGTAAAGTCTCAAAAACAAACCAGTTCAAAAATTGCTGTAACAGGAATCGAAGCTTTTATTGTTTATAGCGCATCATTCACTGGCTTATTACCTGGCACTACATTTATGTACAGGGTTTCAAAAAACGGAAAAGTTGTTTTCAGTGCCGACGCAAAAACATTTAAATCAAAAGAACAATCCTATCGTATTGCGATATCGGGTGATATGGGCGCCGGAACGGGTACCGCAAAAAAAATCGCATATGAAATTTATAAAGCAGATCCTGATATGGTTGCTATCGCTGGTGATATAGTTTATAACCGGGGGCTGATCTCAGAATACACAACAAAATGGTGGCCGGTATATAACAAAGACGAGGAGGATACATTGGGTGCGCCGCTGATACGGTCAATTCCTTTTGTGGCTTCAGTCGGTAATCACGATGCATTAACGCGGGATATTGATCGTTTTCCTGATGCACTAGCTTATTATCATTTTTGGGAGCAGCCGTTGAACGGACCCACCGGTAAAGAAGGTGGGGCTTTTGTGCCGGTGCTGGCCGGGCCAGATGCCAATAAAAAAGCTTTTCATGATGGTGCCGGTGAAAAATATCCCAGAATGTCAAACTTTTCTTTTGATCATGGCAATGCTCACTGGACGATCCTTGATTCGAATCCCTATGTTGACTGGAATGATTCGACGTTGCGTGCCTGGTTAACAAAGGATCTTGAAGCTGCTGCAGATGCCACCTGGCGATTTGTACTGTATCATCATCCCTGCTTCAATTCTTCAAGAGCACATTATGAACAGCAACAAATGCGATTGATCTCTCCAATTCTCGAAAAAGGAAAAGTGGATATTGTATTTGCAGGCCATGTACATAATTATCAAAGAACATATCCATTGACTTTTAAACCTGATAATTTAGGTACACAATTGGTAGCAGGAGCTAATAACTTTAAAATAGGAAAAACCGTAAATGGTCGCTGGACATTGGATAAAAATTTCAATGGAAAACGAAATACAAAACCGAATGGTATTATTTATATAACGACAGGCGCAGGTGGGCAAGGGTTATATAATCCGGAACAGCAAAAGGACACCGACAGCTGGCAAAAATTTACAACTAAATTTGTTTCCACAGTTCATTCATTTACTATCATGGATGTGAACGGAGGAGTATTAACACTTAAACAAGTGGATATTAATGGAAAAGAAGTTGACAGGATAAAGATCACAAAGTGATCCGATGAACGGAAAAGGGCTGCATCAGCAACCCTTTCCCACTAATCTTATAATCTCACAAATCCCAGTTCAGACTATTTACTCAAATACATACTCCTGTCCTTATATAACTGTCTGAAATAAGGATCTCTCAGATTTTTTATAAATCGTATCGCTTCCCCGGTTGATTTCATTTCAGGTCCCAGTTCCCTGCTTACACCCGGAAATTTATTAAAGCTGAATACCGGTTCTTTGATCGCAAAACCATCAAGATGTTTTTCTTCCGGAATATCCGTCACTTTCATATCACCTATCATTACTTTAGTAGCATAGTTCAGGTAAGGTTTATTATATGCTTTAGCAATGAATGGCGTTGTTCTTGAGGCACGGGGATTGGCTTCTATCACATAAACTTTTGTTTCCTTTATAGCAAACTGGATATTGATAAGTCCTTTTACTTTTAATTCAAGAGCGATCTTTTTTGCGTAATCAACCATGTCCTGCAATTCCAGCGGACTAAGATTGAATGCTGGTAGTACAGCATTGCTGTCGCCACTATGAATACCAGCCGGCTCAATATGCTCCATGATTCCCATCACATGAAATTTCTCACCATCACAGATGGCATCTATCTCGGCTTCCTGGCAGCGATCAAGAAAATGGTCAACCAGGATTTTATTGCCCGGAATATGTTTCAGCAAGCTAACAACTGCTTTTTCCAGCTCATCATCATTGATAACAATACGCATTCTTTGTCCGCCAAGTACATAAGAAGGACGAACAAGCACGGGATAACCAACTTTATTCGCCACTTCGATCGCTTCATCAACTGTCCATGCTGTACCGTAATTAGGGTAAGGAATGTCCAAAGCTTTCAGCATATCTGAAAAACGGCCGCGGTCTTCGGCAATATCCATGCTGTCGTACGAAGTACCGATGATCCTGATCCCTTTCTTATGTAGTTTTTCTGCAAGTTTTAATGCTGTTTGCCCCCCAAGCTGAACGATCACTCCATCTGGTTTTTCATGTTCAATAATTTCCCAGATATGTTCCCAATATACCGGTTCGAAATAAAGTTTATCGGCCATGTCAAAATCCGTACTCACTGTTTCAGGATTGCAGTTGATCATGATAGACTCATATCCACATTCTTTTATGGCAAGCAATCCGTGCACACAGCAATAATCAAATTCAATCCCCTGGCCGATGCGGTTAGGGCCAGAACCAAGTACCACTATTTTTTTCTTGTCGCTGCGTTTGCTTTCATTCTCACCACCTCTTTCAAAAGTGGAGTAGAAGTAAGGGGTCTTTGCCTCAAACTCGGCGCTACAGGTATCCACCATTTTAAAAACGCGGGTAATACCATGTTTCTTTCTTAATTCATACACTTCATCTTCCGTCCCGTCATTCATGATTCGGCAAAGCTGCTCATCGCTAAAACCCATTGTTTTGGCTTCCCGCAACAACTCCACAGGAAGCGAATTCATTTTGTATTTCCTGATCTCAACTTCAAGATTGCAGATCTTTTGTATTTCATAAATAAACCAGCGGTCAATGCCGTTGGTAGCTTTTGAAATTGTGTTTACACTCACGCCCATCATTAGGGCATCTTTGATGCGGAATATGCGGTCCCATTTCGGGACTTTAATATGCTCAAGAATTTCTTCAGCATGCATCATACTTTTTCCATAATAACCCAGGCCCACAGCATTATTCTCCAAACTTTGACAAGCTTTCTGAACGGCTTCAGCAAAACTTCTTCCTATCGCCATTACCTCACCAACGCTTTTCATTTGCAGGCCAAGTGTATCATTGGCTCCTTTGAACTTATCAAAATTCCAACGGGGAATCTTTA
>DASUTO010000286.1:0-2250 GCA_036374555.1 Chitinophagaceae bacterium | reverse complement strand
TAGCGACACCACAGCAGGTTCAAAGGACTTTGTTCTACAGTAAACAACTGCACACAACAAAGTATTGCCAAAAGCGGGGCTGAAGTAATAAACATGAGCATTTATTTCGTTTATCAACTTTAGCTTCAGGGTGACCGGCTTCGCTCGGTCATTTTGGGTGATTGAGCTGTAGTAATTCTATTTAACTTTAGTTACCGGGCTGGACGTTATAAAATATCCCGCCTTCGGCAATACCTGAACGTTAGCAGCAATCGCAACATTTCCTTAATTATTAGTGTATATTTAAAAGAAGATAATTTATGGGATTAAATGAATACATCATACTCTTCTTATTGGCTTTGATTGTTGGGATGTGCTTTACTTTAAAAGACCTTTTACAAACCCAGTTTAAAAATACACCCATCAAGGTCTATTATCTACTTATTATCTTGTTTCTTCCAGTCTTTGGAATAATAATCTATTATATTTCTGCCTCCAAGTACAAGTTATCTTAAAAATGACTGTCATATTGAGCTTGCAATCCTTAACGGTAATAAATTCCATTTAATCAATAACACAAAATCCAACATTCGTATTTCCTGTTTCTTTATCTACAAATAATTCTCTTTCCATAACGGTACCGTGACAAGTGTTTTCTGAACAAAATAATGACCCTCCGGCAAGCCGGACTGAATTCCCATCTTCTACTTCAGTAATCTCCCATACATTACCTAAAATATTTACTTCATGTACATTGGAAATTGGAAGGTTATTGTCAGATACGACAACTCGTGTATCGTTTTTTATTAATTCCCAATACTCCTCATAAGTTGGAAGTCTTTTTCCTGCCCATTTACAGTAGGCCAACGCATCATTATAGCTCACTTGTGTGACGGGCAGTTTATTTGAATTGGGCTTATTCACTCCGTCAGGAATTCTCCAATTTGCATTTTGTACTGTTTGATAGTTATCAACATCTGTTTGAACTATTGACCAGCCGTATTTTTCGGCATCAGTAACATAACCAGTTTGATTAACGAATACTTCAAATTGAGAATAAGAAACGGGTGTCAATTCAGTTTTCCCTCCGGCACACGAAGAAAAAAATGCAGCCGATAAAAACACTAAACTCCAAATCTTCATTTGCAATACATTTTAAACAAAATGTCAGGTTTTTCTGTTTGGTTTTTTGCTTTGTGGTTAATGACTTTTTTAAGAAAGAATTATTTCTCTAACTATAATTATTGCCTCGGTAAATAAGGCATCTGGTAATTGGTCGGTAGCGGAGTCACGTAATTCTCTTTCGCCCAAATATTCCACAGACCGTCAAGCCTCTTTACAATATCAGGATATTTGCCTGCCAGGTTATTCATTTCTGAGCGATCTTTTTGCAGATCGTACAGTTCCCAATCTTTTCCATGCAAAGCGGTTAATTTCCATTTACCATCCTGTATGGCCCGGTTGCCTTCATGTTCGAAATAAAGAGTCCTGTTTGCAACCCGGTTACCCTGCAACAGCGGTAAAATATTTTTTCCTGCTTCGGGAATGGTTTTTTGTCCGGCAAACTCGGATGGATAAGATACACTCGCCGCGGCAAGCAGCGTCGGCATAAGGTCCACGAGATGCGCCGGACGATTATCAATTATGCCGGAGCGATTTAATCCTGCCGGCCAATGAGCGATGAAAGGCGTGCTGATTCCTCCTTCATGGGTAAAATGTTTGTAGAACCTCCAGGGCGTGTTGGACGTATTAGCCCATCCTGACCCCGCACTATGATATGTTCCGGGACTTCCCATCGTTTCAATTTGCTCTCCCTTGTAAAGAATGTTATTGGGACTTGAGCTAATGTCGAAACCATTAGGATTCCACTCGGCACAGGCACCATTGTCTGAAACGAATATGATCAGGGTATTGTTTAATTCACCTTTTTGTTTCAGATCTTCCACTACGCGACCAATGTTTTCATCCATCACATCTACCATGGCGGCAACTATTGCCATGCGCCTGGCCAGATCCTGTTGCCGGTCTTCCGGTACATTCGCCCAGGCTGGATTTACGCCGGGTTCAGATTTAGCGTAATCCCAATACTGGGAGCGAGGTGTCAAAACTGTTTCTTTGGGGATAATTCCTATGTCTTTCATTTTCCTGTATCGCTGCTCCCGGATTTTATCCCAACCTGGTTTATAGGTTTCGGCATATTTCTTAATCGCAGATTTTGGGGCCTGCAAAGGAAAGTGAGGGGCGTTGTAAGCCAGGTATAAAAACCAGGGT
>DASUTO010000285.1:0-3688 GCA_036374555.1 Chitinophagaceae bacterium | reverse complement strand
CAGACATTAATGATCTTTCCGAGCATATCCATTTCATAGATCTTATCGGTATTGGCATTGCCGAAATAAAGATTTCCATTTTGTAAACGCTCCATGCCATCTTCATATAACAGAGTATTCAGCTGAGGGCTTGTTCTGAGGTCAAGATACCAGCGTATATCTCCAAACGCATCAAATACAAATGGATTATGCGGAGAAAAGCTGGTCTTATATCCAAAATAACTCACCAGCGTCATGCCACCCGCCATTGCATCGGTTTTTTTATCAATTGTTATAACCGGGTACACGTCTGCAGGCAAAGGCAATGTTTTGATCAAATATGTTTTACGGCCTGTCTCTGCGCCGGAATTATTTTTAAATATCAATTCCACTGTATTTTCAAAGTCGGCATATAAACCCAACACCGGGATTGAATGAATTGTGTTCAGCTCATCAATATCTTTAACGACATCACTGGCCTCACCGTATTTGCCCTGAACCCGGATGGTTACTTTTGTATTGATAGAAGTTTCAAAAGTTATAGTGGCAGTAAGCGGCGCATAACCGGTAGGGTTGAGTGTGACTATTTCATTACTGATCGTTACCTGGACAACTGGCTCTATATCTTTCTTATGACAGGCTGCCGCCAATAAGATCAAAAAAAGAAATCCGATTTTTATGCTGGAATAATTCATGCAGAAAATTCGCTCAATTAAGTTGTAACTATGAACGGCTACCAAGAAGATTTGGTTGCCAGCAACCGGAATTCTATTTCGCCAGGTTGTTTGCAATTTGCTGCTTCGTCACGCAAATTGCTCACTTGTGCTTTCGGTAACCCGATAGCTTTCGGGTCTATTCAGCATATTTTACCAATGAAATATGTTTTAAAAAAGACGAGGTGATCAATTATTCGCAGCCATTTTTTTCGTTTTCTCCTTTGAAAAATAATTCCTGCATTCCTCCACCTTATCTGTATTAATAATATCAACACCCAGCTGTTGCTGCAGTTTCCACGATTCATAATTATCCGGGCTGCCCCATAACCTGAACAGTTTACTCATGCCATGTACCTTCTTAACTACTTGCCCGATACGGCTGGTTATACTGTCCTGCGGGTTAATATAATTTGAATAGGAATCGCTGATAAAAGCTATTCGTTGTAGCGTAGCACTGTCGTATATTTCTTTGGGGCGGCCATCAAAGAAAATATAAGAGGGGTAAGAGGTCCATTTTGAAGAAGCTCCACGATCCCCACTGATGACAAGCTGCACCGCCTTTGCATTTACGGAACGGTCAAAAACAGGACGATGTTGGGATACAAGTTTTATGAGTTGTGCTAACGCCGCCTCACCGTTTTCTTTTATGTCGATCATAAGTGCGGGTGAATAGCTACTGTCTTCACTGATCGTTCCTTTATACCGGCGGAACAATTCAATGATGGGCATCAGGTAAAGGCTATCCAATCTTTTGGCAACGGATAGTTCTTTTTTATCATGTGCTACCAGAAGCTTGTTGTCCGAAAGATAGATATCTGCCTCAATTGAAGATACTTTATTACGCAGGGCATTGGTAAGCGGCTCCGGTTTCTGGTAATCGTTGTGGGCGTGGATCAGTGACTGTGTGGAAGATAGCAACCAGGCAAGACTAAATAGCACGCAGAGCAGCAAGAGTTTCATAAGGCAAAGATGGAATCATTTTTCATTTATCCAATAATAGCAACATGGACGATTGAATAATGCTTTTTATTCAAACTGTTAAGGTTTTTTAATTGTGATAGCCAGCTCATTAATAAATGTTACCTTACGAAACTCCAAATAACATTTAATGAAATTCATTATTGCAAAGATCACCTGTCTTGTTTTGTGTGCAGGTTTTGCGTCTTCTGTGGCGGGGCAGTATACCTGGAAATTAAGTAAAGAGAAAGATGGCATCAAAGTGTATCAATCAGAATTACAGAATTCCAGTTATAAAGCTATTAAAGTAGAATGCACTCTGGAAGGCAACTATGATAAACTGATAGCTGTGCTCCGTAATGTGGACGGTCAGAAGGATTGGGTGTATCATAATAAAACAGCATACATAGTTAAAAAGATCAATCCGCATGAATTTTATTATTATACAGAGGCCAGTCTTCCATGGCCAATGTCAAACAGGGATGCCGTAGTACATCTGAAAATGGATAGAGACAGCCTTAACCGTTTTTTAAAGATCATTTCTGTCAGTGTTCCCGATTATATTGCTGAAAAAAGCGGGAAGGTAAGAGTGACCAGGTCAACTATCAGTTGGAATGTTACAATGCCGACAACGAATACGATCAAGATCATATATATTTTTGAAGCAGAACCAGGAGGTAGTATTCCTGCATGGGTTGCCAATGCATTTGTTGACAAGGGACCTTACGAGACTTTCAAAAAGCTGGGAGAGATATTAAAGCAATGATTTTTGAAATTATGAATTCATAGTTCAGAGTTAAAAGGTTAATGTGAAGACAACAACTCATAAATCCATAACCTATAATTCTTAAATCATTCAGCGCCATACCCCAAGTATTTCATTTCACACATCTTATCCGCAGGCACTGTATTTGTCTTACCTATAGTAACAAAAGCTTACAATTATGCGGAAAGTGATTTTACAACTTGTAAAAGCCGCCTTTCCAATCGCAGCAGGATTTTCCACCCTTGTAAATTCTGCTTACAGTCAGCAAAATATTATTGCCGGTAAAGATGATACCCATCCTGAAATAACAGCGCAGCAATATAGTTCAGCTAAAATTTATCGGCTCAGCGCTGTTCAAAGACATGGCTATAATGAAATACAATGGTCAGCCGCAGCAGAAGAAGATACTCGTCGTTTTATTGTTGAATATAGTGCTGACGGAATAAATTATCAATCGGCCGGCGAGCTAACTCCGCTTGCAGGAAATTACAGTTTGAAACATCAGACATCAGATACAAGAACATTTCTTTACCGCGTCAGGATGGAAAAGAAAGATGGTCGCTATTTTAACTCTATGAACTTTTTACTGGACGGCGTTGATATTGCACCGGTAAAAATTTATCCAACCATCGTGGAAGGAAATACACTCAACCTGAAAATGGCTTTTCCGGTTCATCGCATGAATATTATTTCTCTTGATGGAAAACAGGTGATGCAGAAAGAGCTTGGTGGCATTGCCGGTACAACTCAGGTTTCTATTCCTGTTTTAAGTAAAGGGCAATACCTGGTGACTTTTTATGGGAATGGTTGGCGGAGTACAGAGAAGTTTATGATAGGAGGCAGTTAATTTTAAACTAAAAAGTCAAAATTTAAAATAGTAGAAATTTTTAACTTTGAATTTTTACTTTTTACTTCTCAGCCAACACAGCTTGCTCACGGAAAGTTTTAGCAAATTCGATAAACCTTCTTGCCTGTTGTAAGTATTCGTGAGCAAATGTTTCGGAAGGTGGCACATCATTCATATACATTACCGTGGCCTTAAAATTACCGGGGATGTACAACCCTTTATCGCTGAAATGTGTATCGAAATCTTTTAATATGCCGTGTTGTGTATTGCATTGCACACCCTGTTGCAGCAGCAATGCTTTTGCCGTATGCACCTGTGCGGCATACGCATTATAGATCCCATCAGCCCATTTGCTGTTGGCCAAACATTCTTCGCTTGCTGCAAATTTTTCTTCCGCCTCCATTATCAGTGTGGAAATAAGAT
>DASUTO010000284.1:0-2104 GCA_036374555.1 Chitinophagaceae bacterium | reverse complement strand
CAGGCGCAATATTATAAAGGCTATTATATAACTGACAGGAGAAAAAGGTACAAACCCTGGTTGTTCAGTGAGACCATGAAGTTCGACCCGGGTGATATTTATAACCGTACCGATCATAATCTTACACTTAGCCGCCTTGTGAATCTTGATCTTTTCAAATTTGTAAAAAACAGATTCGAGATAAACCGGGAAACTGATTCAGCCTATCTCGATGTATTTTATTATCTCACACCGTTGCCGAGAAAATCCTTAGGGGCTGAATTTTCTGTAGCTACGCGATCAAATAATCTTAATGGCTCTTTGATATCTGTAAACTGGAAAGATCGGAATCTTTTCAAAGGGGGCGAGCACCTGATCTTAAGTGCCTATACGGGAGCAGATGTTCAAATTGGAGGGACATTCAAAGGCTACCAGACGATTCGCTATGGCGGCGAAATGAATTTTGGCATACCAAGATTCGTTGTGCCATTCGTAAGGTTCAAAATAAAGGGTGGCTATGTACCCAGGACGAATATTCAGCTAGGCGTTGATATGCTGAAAAGGGTAGATCTTTATACATTAAATTCTTTCCGGGCGGCCTACGGTTATCTATGGAAGGAAAGTGTTATGAAACAGCATGAGCTGTATCCTATAAGTGTCAATTATGTTCAGCCAAGAAATGTTACGGCAAAATATGACAGCCTTATTCACCAGGATACATTACTGGCCCGTGCAATTCAAAAGCAATTTATCCTTGGCGCTACGTATCAATATAATTACAATCAGTTAGCGACCGGCATGCAACCAACCAACGCCTATTATTTTAATGGTGTAATTGATCTTTCAGGAAACATTGCGGGATTGTCCTCCGGCGCTGATGTAAAAAACGGGAAAGTAGTAACCATTCGTGATATACCCTTTTCACAGTATATAAAGTTTGAAGTGGATGGCCGCTTTTATAAAAGGCTTGGATTATATTCAACCTGGGTCAACCGGGCAATTGTTGGCGTTGGTATTCCATATGGCAATTCTGTTCAGCTTCCGTATATCAAGCAATTTTTTATTGGCGGAACGAATAGTCTTCGCGGATTCAGAAGCAGGTCAGTGGGCCCGGGGACCTACCGTTTTGTTGATACCCTGGATTTTTTACCAGATGAAACCGGTGATATAAAACTTGAATTAAATACTGAGTTCCGATTCAGGCTCAGTGGTCCGCTGTATGGTGCATTATTTCTTGATGCGGGAAATATCTGGCTGATGAATGACAGCACATACACACATAAGCCGGGAGGGGAGTTCACCAGTAAATTCTTAAATCAATTAGCAATTGATGCCGGTGTTGGTTTTCGTTTTGATATTACCCTTTTTGTTATCCGGCTTGATATCGCTTTCCCGTTAAGAAAACCATGGGAGCAAAATCCATGGGTGGTGGATCAGATAAAACTTTTTCATAAGCCGTGGAGAAGGGAAAATATCATCTATAATCTTGGCATTGGCTATCCGTTCTGATGAAATTTTTCTATATAGTTTTGCAACATGAACAGTGAAACCGGAAAATGGGTAATTGGCATTGGTGTAATTATCATTTTCGTTGGTATCATCATCTATTTTTTTCATGATAAATTAAATTGGATCGGGCGGTTGCCCGGTGACATCAGGATTGAAAGAGAAAACTTCAGATTTTATTTTCCTATTACTACGATGATCCTGCTAAGTTTATTTGGTACGCTTATTATCTGGCTCATCCGGAAATTCTTTTAGGTCAAATTTTACTTTTTATAGATTCTCTTATCATTTCTGAATATAATTTTTACATTCGGAAACTAAACGACTGCAAATGCAACCAGCCTCCCGGTTCAGTGCCCTTGATGTTTTTCGGGGTATGACGGTTTGTTTTATGATCATTGTAAATACTTCGGGCAACTGGGATACGACTTATGCGCTGCTGTTACATGCAAACTGGCATGGCTTCACACCTACTGACCTGGTTTTTCCATCTTTTTTATTTGCTGTCGGTAACGCTATGAGTTTTGCAATGAAGAAATGGAGTACGATGGGCAATGGCGCAGTGCTTGGTAGAATATTTAAAAGAACGATCATCATTTTTTTGCTTGGCTACCTGATG
>DASUTO010000283.1:0-9763 GCA_036374555.1 Chitinophagaceae bacterium | reverse complement strand
CATCTTTTCTAACCGGTAAATATTTTCTTATTAATCCTTTTACAACAAGGTTGAGATAATTATCGACTTCACCTTCGTGAACAATAATTGTACGCTTATCAAATTTTCTTATCTCGCAATATTGTAAAAGCTCGATCAGCTCTTCACGTGTTATCGGCATAAACCTACCGAGATATTTCTGGGCATAGTCGAAAAGGATCGGATCTATATCTGCAAAAGCCTTATTCATTTTTCTTTTACCATTAAGTGTTTTAAACGACTAAATGTTTCGGGTTGAATTTCCAGGTAAGAGGCTAAATATTTTTGTGGCACCCGCAATACCAGCTCGGGATTTTGTTTCATAAAATTTACAAACCGTTCTTTTGTCGTGTAGCGGATATTATCGAGTATTTGGTATTCTACCTGCAAAAAAAATGCAGTAATGATCTTTCTTCCAAATTTTTCCCATTTTTTGTCACTTAAAAAAAGTTCATCAAGATCTTGTTTGGAGAGCGCATATGCGGTAACCGGTTCAATTGTTTCCAGGATATACCGGCTCGGCTCGCCGGTAATAAAAGAAATAACCGAACCCATCATGCCTCCTTCTTTGATAAGATGAGTGATCACCTCCTGTTTTCCACGATAAAAATAGCGGCGGCTGATTCCCTTTAAAACAAAGTAAAAAGTCGTTGATACTTCACCGATCTCCACCAGCCTTGTCTTTTTATCAAAGCTGACAAGCTGAAGTTTTGATGCAAGTTTTTGAAATTCTTCTTCGGTCAGTTCTATGTACTGGCTAATAAACTGGCGAACGTACTCAAGCATGATACCAAGTTATGATTTATCGTTGTTTTTCGTTTCACACAATTGTCATAGGAGGTCACGGAAATCAGCTCGGCTTTGTACGATTGCCTCATTTCCTGTAGGTTTGCGCCAAATGTAATATATCCGAGCTGACTTTTCACTGACTCAAATCATTTTCTTTTATAAAATTTTTAAAAAAATGGCAAGTAAAATCAAAGTTGCAAATCCCGTTGTAGAACTCGATGGCGATGAAATGACCCGCATTATCTGGAAATTCATTAAAGAAAAACTCATTCTCCCCTATCTTGATATTGAGATAAAATATTATGACCTCGGCGTTGAATATCGTGACCAGACCAACGACCAGGTAACAATAGATGCTGCCAACGCAATAAAAAAATATGGTGTAGGAATTAAATGCGCCACCATCACACCTGATGAAGCAAGAGTGGAAGAATTTAAATTAAAGCAAATGTGGAAGAGCCCGAACGGAACTATCCGCAATATTTTGGATGGCACTGTATTCCGTGAGCCGATCGTCATAAAAAATATTCCAAGACTGGTTACCAACTGGACAGCGCCAATTATCGTTGGTCGTCACGCATTCGGGGATCAATATCGTGCCACCGATACTGTGATCAAAGGAAAAGGGAAACTGACAATGACGTTTACACCAGAAGACGGTGCTGCTCCGCAAACGTTTGAAGTTTTTAATTTTAAAAGTGATGGTGTGGCAATGACCATGTATAATACGGATGAAAGCATCATGGGTTTTGCAAGAAGCTGTTTTAATATGGCGCTGAGCAAAAAATGGCCGCTTTATATGTCGACAAAAAATACCATCCTTAAAAAATATGATGGCCGCTTTAAAGATATTTTTGAGGAGATCTATCAAAAAGAATTCAAAACAAAATTTGATGCCGCAGGTATCACTTATGAACACCGTTTGATCGATGATATGGTGGCAAGTGCTCTGAAATGGAATGGCAATTTTGTGTGGGCCTGTAAAAATTATGATGGCGACGTGCAAAGTGATACGGTTGCACAAGGCTTCGGTTCATTAGGTTTAATGACATCTGTACTGGTAACACCCGATGGAAAAACAATGGAAGCAGAAGCAGCACATGGCACGGTTACCCGTCATTATCGTGAACATCAGAAAGGCAGACCGACATCTACTAATCCTATTGCTTCTATTTTTGCATGGACAAGAGGACTTGCTTTCCGCGGCAAACTTGATGGCAATGATGCACTGATAAAATTTGCTGATGCATTAGAAGCTGTTTGTATAGAAACTGTAGAAGAAGGAAAAATGACAAAAGACCTTGCAATTTGTATCCATGGAAATAAAGTGAACCACGGCGAACATTATTTGTATACCGAAGAGTTTTTAGATGCACTCGATAGCAATCTCCGTAAGAAAATGAATCTTTAATTTGTCACCCTGAGTAAAACGAAGGGTAAAGAAGAAGCTTGGGTAAATTGGTTCTTAAAATGAAATTTAGAAATCCTGGCTCGATTGGGCCGGGATTTTTTGTTATTTTCCTCCTATTTCCGGTGCAAAACATATTTAACCAAAGTAACTATATAAGCTTACCTTGTATACAACTTTAATCTTTCTAAGAATTTAGAGTCTCCAATTAGATCTGCTGATTACAGAAACAGTGTATTGCCTTCTCTTCTTTTTACTGATTTTAAAGCCGGCTCTGGTCAAATTGTATGGCACTGCTCGTCTCCGCATCTTCGCTATGCATAAGCGTCGTCCATTTAAGAAGGTGTGAGAATATATCGGTTTCCCTGGAAAATGTTCCTTTAACCAACCCAAAGAACTATGATAACTGGCCAGGATATATTCACTTATGATTTTCACTTAGCCGATCATGCCGGGCAAACTGTAATTCCTATGGGTGAAACGGACTATGAGAATTTTATTAAGGAGTTTACCAATTTCCCATGGCTTGATCAATTAGAGATAGCGAACAGGTTAAAGAATACTTCCGCTACAATTACTGTCCAGGACTCGCTGAACAGGACTGAACTTTGGACTTCAATTGCCGGCAACAGGGATAATCATGGTTATATCGTGGGTTACAATTTTCCCAGGACGATCAAGGGTAATCTTTTTAGAAAAGAAAGAACTGTCAAATGGGTGCTAATGTATGCAACAGAAGCCCGGGAAAAAATAATAAACTGCTACAACCTGTTTTTTAAAAGAGATACCAACGGTTTGATATTGGAATTTGAACAGCTTTACTTCTATGGTGAGACTGAAGCGCACAACCAAAATTTTAAACCCAGGGTATAAGCAACCTTCTCTTATTCCGTATATTTAATTTTCTATAGACAGGAAATTATTTATTATGAGTTTTACAATTGCAATATCAAAAGACAGGGTACCATTAAAGAAAAACATTTGGATATTAGCTTTTATTGCCGTGTTTGCTGTTGTATGGTCCAATTCTTTAATTGGTACTACCGACATAGCAAATTGGTTACTCGAAAACACATTGACCTTTATTTTTGTTGCATTCCTGGTCATAAGCTATAAAAAACACCAGTTCAGCGACCTTAGCTATTTGCTTGTCTGCATTTATTTGTGCCTGCATGTTTACGGATCTAAACACACGTATGCTGAAAATCCATTTGGATACTGGCTTAAAGATGCTTTTAATATGTCAAGGAATCATTATGATCGGATCGTGCATTTTAGTTTTGGTTTTTTACTCGCCTACCCGATGAGAGAGATGTTCCTGAAATGGTTGAAATATCCAAAGTGGGTGGCCTGGTTGTTACCAATTGAAATTACACTCTCTATCAGCGCATTTTACGAATTAATTGAATGGGCCGTTGCTGATCTTTTTTTCAAAGCCCAGGGTGATGCGTATTTAGGAACACAAGGTGATGTATGGGATGCACAAAAAGATATCTTCTTAGCATTTTGCGGGGCTATTATTGCAACTACGATAGTGTCATTGTTAAAGAAGATCTTCAAGATCCATGAGAAATAATTCTTTTCCTTTATTATTGCTATTTCTTTAGACTTTTCCTATTCCGTATATTTAGTTTTCACATAAACTGAAACAATTCCTGCTTATGAGAAGATCATTCTTTGCCGCCGCATTAACAGCCGGGCTAATAGCGGGCGCCTTAGATATTGTTGCTGCATGCCTCCAGGCATATTTAAAAAACGATACACCTCCGATGCAGGTGTTAAGAGGCGTTGCAAGCGGGGCCTTTGATCCAAAGACTTTTTCAAGCCCGGCGCTCCTGGCTTTATGTGGATTGTTAATACATTTCTTTATTGCCATTTCATTTACCTTTTTCTTTTTCTTTTTGGCAAAACAAGTTCCATCATTGGTTAAATATCCAATTCCCATTGGTATTATTTATGGGCTATTCGTATGGGCCGCTATGAGATTTATTATTCTTCCTTATGTGTCCCGGCTAAATCCAAAACCTATTGTTGGACAGGAAGCAATTAAAAATGCAGCGATTGCTGCAGGCATCATTGTTATTTGCGTTGGAATACCTGTTGCATTATTAGCAAGAAAATATGTTAGAGGAAAGATTTAAATTAGTTCATGATCAACTTAATCAGAACCAATTCTGACAATAAAGACTTTATTGATCTTGTTAAACTTCTTGATGCTGAGCTGGCAGAAATAGATGGAGAAGAACATGTTTTTTATGCGCAGCTTAATAAAACAGATACCATAAAACATGTGATCATTGCTTATGAAAATGAAAAACCAATAAGTTGCGGTGCCATAAGAGAACATTCCTCCACTATGATGGAAGTAAAGCGGATGTACACGTTGCCTGGATACAGAGGTAAAGGACTTGCAACGAAAGTTTTAAATGAATTAGAAAAATGGGCATCCGAATTATCTTATCAAAAATGCATATTGGAAACCGGCTGGCGGCAACCGGATGCGATCCGGTTATATGAGAAGAATGGCTATAGTCGTATTCCCAACTATGGAAAATATGCCGGGATAGTAAACAGTGTATGTTTCGAAAAAGAGATAACAGGTTAAATTGGAAGCTTATTTAGTTACTTTTCAAACTAAACTCATAAACATAAGGAGGTTTGCCATGTCTTGCCTGCGTGCTGATATATAAGTTTCCTTTTGTATCAAAGCAAATTCCCTCGGGTTGTGGCAGCATTTCTTTTTCCAGGTAATCAAACGCTTTCAGTTTTCCATCATGAGTAAACTGGGCAATACATTTCGTCTCCCTGGTTGAGATGATGAATATATCATGTGAAACAGGATGAACAGCGATCGCAGCCGGGTAAAAATCGATCTTCTCCCCTGCTACATTTTCAAAATCGCTTTTGTTTATCAGCATAAACGGACCCGGTTTCAACGAATCAGCTTTTATATCAAATTCATAAACTGCTCTTGTCGATTTCTTCACATCTTCCAATCCTGCATCATCTTTACAGGCAACCAGTAAATTGCCGGATACAGGATCATAGGCAAGGCCTTCGGTATTATTTTCTTTCTTCAGCCACGTTTTCATTCTCTCAGAAGTAGCTCCATTCTTTTGCTTTATTATTTTAAATATGGCCCCATGACTCCATAAAGCATATACCGTGTCACCAATGACAGCGAGATCTTCAAAATCAAATTTTTCTTTATCAGTTTCTCTGAATTCAAGCTTATTGGCAATAACACCGGAACTGTCGCCGAGGTTGAGCTCATATAAGATCGGGTGCAGATCTTCTATCGCTATTAATCTGTCATTTTTCAAAAATGTGATACCTGATATTTCCGCAAGACTGTCTGAAAGAGACCACTTTTTTACAGGATGCAAAAGATCATAATCAGTGGCTTTGAGTGAAACTGCTGAGGTTGTTTGCTCATCTTCTTTTTTATTTTCCGCTTTATTGTTGCAGGAATTGTGAAACAACAAACCTACGATTAATACCAGGGGTCTGAGCACATAAAATATTTTCATTTGACAAACTTATTATTTCTAATTCCCCTGAACCAATTTTTGTGCCATGCTAAGGATCCCACTTTTTTGTTTTGCGTTGACCCAGTTTATTTCTTTATCCTTTTTAAACCATGTCATTTGACGTTTGGCATACTGCCTTGTATTCTTTTTTATTTCTTCAATAGCAGCTTTCAAAGACATCTTGCCATCAAGGTGCTCAAATATTTCTGAATACCCTACGGTCTGCAACGCATTAACATCCCGGTAACCCCTTAAAGAATCTACTTCTTCAGCAAGTCCGTCATTGATCATTTTATCAACTCTTACATTAATATTAGCATGAAGTTCTTCTTTCGGCAGCTCCAATCCTATCTTAATTATTCTAAAATCTCTTGTTGCTTTTTCGTTCCTTCTGAAACTAAGTATTGATTGCCCCGTTGACTCAACTACCTCTAAAGCTCGCATCATTCTTTGGGGATTTTGTATCTCCCCGGCTTTATAAAACGCCGGATCTTTTATTTTTACTTCTTCCTGTAGCCATCCTAACCCATGCGTCTCCCAACGATCAATTATCTTTTTCCGAATCGATTCATCAATTAAAGGAATCTCATCCAATCCTTCGCAAAAGGCTTTAATATAAAGTCCCGTGCCTCCAACCATCATAACTATGTCATGGTTTTTAAAAAGCTCGCTTACTTTTCGCAAAGCGTACTTTTCAAAAAATGCAGCATTGATATTTTCAGTGATAGAATGTGAAGCGACAAAATGATGAGGCACTTCTTTTAATTCTTCATCCGATGGCCTTGCCACGCCAATTTTTAATTGGCTGAAGCATTGACGGCTGTCTGCGGAAATAATCTCAGTTTGAAACTGTTTAGCAATTGAAATGGCAATAGCCGTTTTACCAACCGCAGTTGGTCCGCATACGATGATAACAGTTTTGTTGGTGGGGAAATTCATTCACGAAAACCATTGACCAGTTTTGACTTCATCAATAGCCAATAAATAGTTATTAGCTATACTTCTTCCGCGGGTCCTTCTTCACTTTCTTCCTCAGATCCTTCTTCCGTTAATCCCAGGTCTTCACCGTCGTCACTTTTTTCAATAAACCCTTCTGCACCCTGTGTGAGATCATACTTTTCTTCTACATCGGCAAACTTTGCTCCCAGTAGCCCTTTAGTACCGTACTGGCTGGGGGCTATCCCTTCGGTGCGAATCGTAGCCGGATAACTCAGCTTCGCATTTTCTTCTTTGGAAACATTTATCAATTCAACCATAAAGCTCCAATTTTTATTGAAGTCATAATTGTAAATGAATTTTTGCCCGGGGTTTTTTATTTCACTGCCTACAGTAGTATCCTTCATTAATAACGGCGCAGCTTTATAATCTTTTTCGTACACTTCCAATGATATCTCTCTTCCCCTTTGCCAATGATCGTTACTGCGGAAAAAAGTAGCCTTATGTTTATTGTCAAACTCATAGGCTCTTAATATTGCTTCATGCAATTCAAAAAACGTTTGGGTATGCCGCATAGCCACATCGCGATAGATGCTATCATCGTCTTCAAAATAGATCCTGAACTTTAATATTGCCATGTGTCAAAAATACGATTTATGAATTAAGTCCCGATATCTATCAGGAGCGAAATCCCGATTTTACAGGTTTTATATTTAACTCATTTGCTTTTGCAAGCATGAATTCATACGCATCATCATAATTATTAGGTATCACACCATCAAGTATAGCGTCTTTAATAGCATCTTTAATGATACCAACAGGTTTTGATGGCTTTAATCCAAAAATATCCATGATCATCTCACCATTGATCGGGGGCTGCCAGCTACGAATCCGATCTTTCTCTTCCACTTCATCGCAGCGCTTTCTCACCCACCTGAAGTTTTCCATGTACTTCTTCACTTTCCACTTGTTCTTGGAAGTAATATCCGCCTCGCACAACATCATTAGTGCATCAAAATCCTCGCCAGCGTCAAATAACAATCTTCGTATAGCGGAGTCAGTGATATTTTCTTTTGTTAAACTTATTGGACGAAGATGCAACTCCACCATTTTCCGAACGAACCTCATTTTTTCATTGAGTGGTAGTTTCAGCTTTGTAAAGATCTTTGGCACCATTCTCCCTCCAACAGCTTCATGACCATGGAATGTCCAGCCATGTCCCTCTTCAAATTTTTTTGTCACAGGCTTGGCAATATCATGTAATACAGCAGCCCATCGCAGCCATGTATCATTGGTTTTCTCAGATATATTATCTAATACTTTTAATGTATGATAAAAATTATCCTTATGACCCATCCCATCTTTATATTCTGCGCCGGCAAGATCCACCATTTGTGGAAAAATGATATGCAGCAATCCTGACTGGTACAAAAGGTCAAAACCAATTGAGGGTATCGGGCTATCAACAATTTTTATGAGTTCATCCGTTATTCTTTCCTGCGAAACAATTGAGATACGATCCGCATCATCTTTTATTGCCTGGAACGTTTTTTGTTCGATCGTAAATCCAAGTTGTGAAGCAAAACGGATGGCACGCATCATGCGAAGCGGATCATCACTAAAAGTCTGCAAGGGATCAAGCGGAGTTCTTATAATTCCTTTCTTGATATCATTCATGCCATCAAAAGGATCCATAAGCTTTCCATAATCTTTTTCATTTAAACTTATTGCCAGGGCATTGATAGTAAAGTCGCGGCGATCCTGGTCATCTTTTAAAGTTCCTGAAGAAACATCAGGTTTACGGGAATGATAACGATAGCTTTCCTTACGGGCACCAACAAATTCGAGATCGAAGTCGTCAACTCTGATATATGCTGTGCCATAGTTCTTAAAGTAACTAAATTTTGGTTCAGGCTTGAAACGTTTGGCTACTGCTTTGGCTAGCTCAATACCATCTCCTACGCAAACAATATCTGCATCTTTGGTCTTGCGTCCAATGATCTTATCTCTTACAAAACCCCCGATCAAATAGGTTTCCACACCCAGCTCTGCAGCAACGTGGGCGATCTTCTTCAGAATAAACAATTCTTTTTCTGTGCATTTGATATCCATAGACGCTGGCAAAGATAATTGATGTATTGGCTATGGACGAAGAATGGTAACATTCCCATTATTCCATTTAATAAGTGAAGAAGGTTCAGCAGGCGTTTCATCATGCTGCTTATGCTGAACAATATAATCGACACCATTTTTTATTTCATTAGAAATTTCTTTAAAAATTCCAGGTGCAGGCATTCCTGAAATATTTGCCGAAGTAGAAACGATCGGCTTTCTGAATCTTTTTATAAGTTGACGGCAAAATTCGTCTTTGCAGATCCGGATCGCAATTGATCCATCATTTGCAACAATATTACCAGCAAATCCCAGTGCCCCTTCATAAACCACTGTTGTTGGTTTTGTTGTTTTGTTTAAATGATCAAACAAAGAAAGGTCAGGAGCCGCCACATGTTGCATGATATCTTTTTCATCAGCTACCAGTACGATCATTGCTTTCTGGTCGCTGCGCTTTTTTAATTTATAGACTTTTTCTACAGCTTCTTCATTAGTCGCATCGCACCCGATTCCCCAAACAGTGTCAGTAGGATAAAGGATCAACCCTCCCTTTTTCAAGATTTCCAAACATTTCTCAATATCTTTTTCAAAAACCTTCATTGACCTTTCAACATTTAAGCTTCAACTTTCAACTACTACTTTCAAACTTTCATAAACCTTCATCACATTCGCCGCACATTTCTGCTGTGTAAAATTTTGCGCATGCTGCCAGCCTTTTTCTTTCAGGGCTTCAGTAAAAGATCCATCAGCAAAGATCGTTTTCATTCCTTCCGCAATTTCTTCCGAGCTATTTGGGTCTACATAATATGCTCCATCACCACCAGCTTCGGGCAAACAAGAAACATTTGAAGTGATCACCGGTAGCCGGCTCCACAACGCCTCCAGCACAGGTATACCAAACCCTTCAAAAAATGATGGATAGATCATGGCAATGGCTGATTGATAGATCGCTGGAAAATCTTCTGCTCTT
>DASUTO010000282.1:0-12158 GCA_036374555.1 Chitinophagaceae bacterium | reverse complement strand
AAGATTTTTTTATATTCTTTATTGATTTGAAAAAGGAACACTCCCAACAACGAGGGGATCTATTTTATCAATGACTTTCTTTTTTCCAATTATTATAACCATTTATAAGCATCAGGATTTCCAAGGTCGTCATATCCTTCATGTTGAATTTTGAAAGCTCCTGATAACCTTCAAACCAGTTTTCAACCTCTTTGAGATCATAAGCGATACCAGTGCCAAGGAATGTTTTTATTTTGAATACCGCTACCTCCCCTTTCTCATTAATCAAGTACCGATCCCTATAAAATGCTGTCAAACGTTCCCCGCCTTCCCTATGCAAATATTGATATAAGCTCATTGGTCCTTCAATTTCCAACTGCAAAAAAGGTTTTCGCTGGCCTTGCATAAGATATGAGCCGGTGCGGGGAACCACCACCTGGAATGAACGAAAAATAGCTTGACTGGTGTCATTCCAGCTCCATCCATAAGAAGAAATTTCTGTTGGTAGCAGCATTTTTTCTTTGCCAACTCCATCTACAATTGTCACTTGTTGATACCACTCTTCGTCTTCGTATTGTTTTTTTCCTTTAACCATTTTATAGGGCAAAATAACCTTGCCTGTAGTCGTATCCTTTGCTCTTACAATAAATCCGGCAAAGGTGTCAACACCATATTTTTGCGCCAGCAAATAGCCACCAAATAATAATGCAAAAAAAGAAAGCGCAATTTTTCTCATTGTTTAAAGTTAATCAATAAGAATTTCATTACGCCATCGTTGGTATGAGGCGTGGGTTTGTGTATAGCTACCAACGAGACGAACTCAGATCAATCCCTGATATGAGTAAGAAAACCCCGGTTATCAATGCCGGTATGATAGAAATCAGCTGATGAATACCTGTATTGCAATGGATAATTGCACAGTCCTGCGCTAACAGGATTTGCATGCATGTATTTCAGTTTTTGCAAAAACACTTTCTCCGGTCGCACTCTTGTACGTTCAGATCGCTATTGAACAATATTCTGATGCCGTGATGCCCGCATCGTATTCACGATGCCTTCACGCATCACCTTTCATGGCCCAATTAATTAGAAAATATTTCTTTAATTCGTTCCGATGCATGTCTCCACGCATCGGGGCATTCACTTACGGACACGAACCAAGGCGGACGAATTGAATTATGGCATCCCTTATGCATATAAATTCACATCAGAATTATCTACACAAAACCCAGCTAACATGAAAAAGTATCTTATCGTCAGCACTTTCGTAGTCATATCTTCTTTACTTACCGATTGCGCCAGGAATCCGGTTACCGGACGTAAACAAGTTGTACTCATGTCAGAAGAACAAGAGATCGCAATGGGAAAGGAGGCCGATCCACAGATCATTGCACAGTTTGGACTATATGAGGATACTGCCATTCAAAACCTTCTTACATCAAAAGGAAAACAAATGGCTGCAATATCTTATCGTCCCAAACTTGATCATACATTCAGAGTCCTCAATTCAGAAGTGGTCAACGCTTTCGCAACACCGGGAGGGTATGTATATTTTACCCGTGGCATTATGTGCTATTTCAATAGTGAGGCAGATTTTGCCGGTGTATTGGGGCACGAGATTGGACACATCTCCTACCGTCACTCTGTTGCCCAGCAACGGAACACAATTCTTGCACAGTTGGGTATTATTGCCGGTATTATCATTGATCCGAATCTTGCCCAGTTTGCTGACATGGCATCAAGCGGTCTTCAATTATTATTACTGAAATATGGCCGGGATGCTGAACGGGAAGCAGATCAACTGGGGGTCGAATACTCTTCCAAAATTGGTTATGATGCAAAGGAGATGGCTTTATTTTTTAAAACCCTCGAAAGACAATCATCCGGAACTGAAGGAGCAGAATTACCTGAATTCTTATCTACCCATCCCAACCCGGCTGACCGGTATGTTACAGTCAATAAGCTAGCAGATGACTGGAAGAAAAAACTCAATCTTACTTCTCCAATAGTGAACCGCAATGCCTATTTAAGAAAAATAGAAGGATTGATCTATGGTGAAGATCCGCGGGAAGGTTATAGAGAACAGAATATGTTTTATCACCCGGTGTTAAAATTCCAGTTCCCCATACCTGCAAATTGGAACTATCAGAATACACCTCAGAGAGTACAAATGGCGCCAAAAGATGGTAAGGCGTTAATGATGCTGATGCTTGCGCCGGGTAATTCGTTGCAGGAAGCGGCCAATGCTATAACACAACAGTATAAATTGACGCCGGTGGAAACAAGAAATATCACTGTAAATGGATTACAGGCAATTTACCTGGTTGCCGATCAACAACCGCAGCAACAAGGCCAGCCTGCGCTGCGCACCTTATCATATATTATTCAATACAACGAAAATATTTATCACCTGATTGGTGTATCCACAACCACTGATTTTAACAATTATGCCGCCAGCTTCAATAACACCATGCAGTCCTTTCGCCCGATTACAGATCCTGTTAAGCTGAATAAAAAGCCGCAGCGTATCCGGATCAGGAATGTGGGATCATCCATGACACTATCACAATTTTTGGCACAGAATAATATTGCAGGTGCAAGATTGGAAGAGCATGCGATACTAAACGGAATGCAATTGACAGATAATTTGACACAGGGAACATTGGTAAAGATCATTGCCGAATAGCGATGTTGTCACTGACTTTTTTAATGACCAGATATAATTGAAATATTTTTAAACTTCCAGGGATTACAAAAACACCCCGTGCTGAAAAGCTAACACTTTTCAAATACCTATTGCGAGGGGTCGCCAAGCCTGCCCTGAGCTTGTCGAAGGGCACACAGGGCCACGCTGTGCAACCCCTCGTGGACATCTTTCTTTTTATTGTCCGAAGGACTCCTTTGGAGCAGATTAGCTGGAAGACCCCGTAAGGATCTGAGCAATGACTGAAGGGAAAAAAACACCAACCTCGGCGAGTTATTTATTGAAACACCCGCAACGGCGGAGTAAAAATTCTATACACAGAAATATTCAGAAAATGTGAGATTAGTTTTGATCCAGGTTGACTAAAATCACCCTTCTGAAATCAAAAGGATCGTAGGTTTATAAAGAATAATCGATGCTGAAATCAACAGAAGGTATTAAAGTAAATAATGAGATAATATCCACGATTAATTCAGAATCGTCGGGAGAAAAAAATATTATTGAATAATTCAGAATTAAGTATCTGGCCCGGTGATTCCCTGCAAGCTCACAGCAATGAAAAAAGAAAAGATCCCTAACGAAATAAAGACTGATTCCCTGCTCAGGGGTACGGCCTCTAATTATATCCGGCTCATCAGTGATGCAGACAGGAAAGCCCGGATCATGATCGTCGTGAATTCAATTCTACTGACCATCAGTGCTACCGTATTAACAAAAACTATTCACCATGGACCGCCAACATGGATCAGCCTTTTCCTGCTGATCGTCTCCAACCTGCTTAGCCTTTTCTTCACCTTCGTATCGATAAAGCCGGAGATACATGTGAGTATAGGAAAGGATATGGAAGATAATATTCTTCATTATAAAAAATGCAGCGAGTATTCCTTCAAAGAATATATGGGGCATATGAAGAGTACCCTGGATGATAATGATAAAAAGTTAGAAGCGGTGCTCAAAGAGCTTCACTATTTTGGGAACCAGCTGACCAGGCAATACAGGCTTTTAAAAATTGCTAACAATTCTTTCTATTGGGGTATTGCGTTATCTGTCTTATCCTATCTCCTTATATTATTGCTGTACCCCGGAGTTAAGGAGAATATTCAAGTGTCTTGAAAACGATCTTAATTCGTGTGGTTGGTGAAGACCCCCGCCTGAATGACACAACCGGGCAGGCTTCGACTTCGCTAAGTTGATATTTGATCCCGATAGCTATCGGGACTAAGCATAACAATCCTATATCTTTATTGGTTTGAAGAAATGGAACATTACCGACAACTCCGGTCGCCCCGTACACATGGGCCACGCTGTGCATACCCCTCGTGGGCAATTTTCTTTTATTGTCCGAAGGACTCCTTTGGAGCAGATTAGTTGGAAGACCTCGCAGCGACTGAGGACGGCTTTCGTTTATTGTCCGAAGGACTCCTTTGGAGCAGACTAGTTGGAAGAACCCGAAGGAACTGAGATTATTGTTCGTTTCTCTTTTTCCCATTCCCTTTCTTTAATTTCTTTACCACTTTCTTTTCTTCACTCTCCAGTTTGCGTTGTACTTTTTTAATATCTTCTGCAGGTGGTAATGATTCTGGTTTTACACCACGTTCCTTCAACATCTTTCTTACAGCAAGATTATTGTCAACATGTTCTTTGCTGATAGCCGTCTCTCCTTTCAAATCTTTTTCAATCACATTATGACTGGTAAGCTCTGTTGCGAAGTCTTTTGCTTTTATAGTAAGTGTAGGTAAAAAATCAGCAAGCGGACGGGTGGCCGGCACATTTAATTTTCGTTTCATATCATGGGTGCTGAAACCGCCAAACAATGCCTGGTCGCCTTTGGAACGGATAACAGCAAAATCTTTTTCATCAACACCACGTTCATAAATGATACCTGATAATTTCTTTTCAGATTTTGAAAGCTTCTCTCTTGCTGTTACTCTTGCAATATCCAGCAATCGTTGTTCAATGATCTCCTGTTTACGGGTTTGAACGGCAAAGTATGTTTGAGCAAAAGCTATGGCAGGTTTTGCCGTATCGCCGTTTTGAGCAACCAGATAGCAAGCATATCTTGTCAGAGCAATATCTTCTATTTCTCTTTTTGCACCTTTTGCCAAGCCGATCATTTTGTTGATGTCAACAAAATGATACTTCAGCTCTTCTCCGGCATTAATACAAGCTTCTTTTGCTTTATCAATTACCTTAAGAAAATTTCTCCATTCAGTATAGCCAAAAATTTCCTGAAGTTCTCTTGCACTCCAGCATTCAATGCCTTTATAATTATAGCAAGCTTGCTCAAACTTTATGAATAGCTCAGCTATTAATTCCCTTTTCATAATAATAAAGTTAGCGAAATGCATATACTGCCACGCATTAATACTACCGTTCATGAGTCCGGTCGGGCTAAAAAGTTTTCCTTTTTGTATGGGAACTAAGTGAGGTTGTTTGGGTGGGATTTGCTCCCGAAAATGTTCGGGATTGGCCTGAGCATAGCAGCAACCCCTCGCCTGTTATGCTTTTCTATTTTTATTGTATGTAGATACCTATGGCGAGGGGTCGCCAAGCCTGCCCTGAGCTTGTCGAAGGGCACACATGGGCCACGCTGTGCATCCCGATAGCTATCGGGATCGTAGACATCTTTCTTTTTATTGTCCGAAGGACTCCTTTGGAGCAGATTATTTGGAAGACCCCGTAGTGACTGAAGAAAGGAACACCCCCCACAACCGGGAATGAAACCCGCTACGGTTTTCTCGTGACCTTAAGTTTTAAATACTCACCAATCAGAATAGCTGCCGGGAAAAAAACTTCTTCTTCGGTATTCGCATGCTTATGAAGCTCTTTTTCAAATTCAATAATTTCAGGGTGGCTCCCATTAGTGTCAGCCTGCCTTAACTCATCCATGAAAGCTTTAATCAATTGATGTTCTACACCCAGATGAGTCAACTGCGATGGTAATTTATCAGTTAATAGTATAATCTCATTGCTTTGTTCAGGTATTTTTCCACTGGCTAATAAAGACAATAGCCCTAAAGGAGGTAACGCAAAATCTTCTTCCTCCTTAAAATGATGTTGCATCAAATCATTGAGTTTTATTGCCACAAGGCCTGCACTGTCCCGAAATAAGGTTATCCTATGAATTTGGTCTAAAAGGTTTTCATGTTCTTTTTTTATTGATGAAGGCACTTCCGGCTTTCCATGGAATTGTGTAACAGGATTTTCCTCTTTATGGCCGCATTGACCTATAAATAAAACAAGCAGCAGTGAATAGAAGAAATACTTCATAAATTTTGTTTAAGAATAATAAGCTTCAAATTACTATCCATTTCTCGATAGCTATCGGGATCGTGGATATTTTTCTTTTTATTTTCCAACGGAGTCGCTTGTGACCTTGGAGCAGATTATTCTGAAGACCCCGCAGTAACTGAAGCGTAACAATCCTATAATCTTATTTATTCTTTATTGATTTGAAGAAAGGAACACTACACACATAAGCAATGCCGTGCATCCCGATAGCTATCGGGATCGCGGACAGTTTTCTTTTATTGCAGATTATTTGGAAGACCCCGCAGTGATGGAGGCATGAATAAATTTATTGATTATTTCTTGCCCCGGTTATTGAAGATACTTATTGCGAGGGGTCGCCCCGCACACATGGGCTCCGCCGTGCAGACCCCTCGTGGACAGCTTTCGATTATTGCAGATTATTTGGAAGACCCCGTAGTGACTGACGAAAGGAACACTACCGACAACGGGGGAACTCAGATCAATCCCTGATATGAGTAAGAAAACCCCAGTTATCAATGCCGGTATGATATAAATTAGCTGATGAATACTTGTATTGCAATGGATAGTTGCATAGTCCAGCTCTAACAGGATTTGCATGCATGTATTTCAGTTTTTGCAAAAAAACTTTCTCTGACCACATCTCAACTGATAAAGCATTCCTTTCCCAAAACTGGTATTTCCTGTCTTTTGCATTCACGAGGTACTGGAGTAACTCATCTTTATGAATCCAGCATATCATTTTGAATCTCCTGGGCTGTATATTTCAGAAAATCTCTTTGCACTTCATCACACTTGATGCCTGCACGCATTTGTCAAAGCAGGTGAATATGATTATTCATCAATACAAACCCATAGACAATAACTTTTTTATTTGTTACAAGATGACGCATACTTTCTATAACTATATCCTTGTATTTATCCCGCAATAGTAGCTTCTTCCATTCCAGGTTAGTTGCAGTAAAAAAGTGACAGTATTCCGTGATATAATCAGCCATAGTTTGAAGTTAATCCAAATTGATTTTGGATCTTACCGGGCTGATTCGTTGGTAGCCTGGCACGGGCCACCGCCTCATACCGATGGCGTGCTTCGAATTGGGCTACCAACAGCGACAGAAAATTTACAAATGCAATTTTGTATTGAGTTTATTATTCCATATTGATTTGGCCAGGAAGACTATGGACAATGGCAGATTTATAATCCCTACGCCTTTTTCTTTTTTAACATCTCAAGATAATTTTCGGTATGATCTGTATTCATTTCAACCCATAAAGGTAAATGATCACTCATTTGATACGTTTTGAAATCAGCGAACTGTTTTGCTGTTATCTTCCTATAATGTTTTTGTATGCGTTTGCCATAAGCTGAAAACTTATGGAATACGGCATCATAACAATTGAAAATGCCCGCCGACTTAAATGTGATATCCCTGAACTTATTAAAATACAATATTTGATCATAAATCTTATCCTGTTTAACATTGCTTCCTGGCAGCTTACTTTTTAATATTGCCGCAGGTATTTTGAATACAGAAGATGTAGCTGCTTTGTAAGTGTCACTGCTTGTGTTTTCAATATTAAAATCTCCCAGAATGAAAATATTATTAGCCTCGTTATTGTCAGTATAATATTTCTTAAAGAACGTAACAATATCTTTTATTTCCTGTACTCTTCGTTTGTACTGGGGTGACTTCTTCGAAGCATTTCCATAATACATATGCACGGTACAAATATCAAATTTTAACCAGCCTGACTGAAATCGAATAACATATGGGGAACGGGCAAATTGTGTAACATTCTTTGCTCCAGGCAGGATTATTTGTCCGGCAATATTCCGAAAAGTCACCGTTCTTTTATCATATAAAAAAGCCAACCTCTCTTTGTTTCCCGATGCTCCTTGTGTCACCACACTCGTGAATATTCCCCAGTCATTGCCAAGGATACGGCATACACTATTTATATCTTGCAAATTATCTCTTACCTCCTGTATTGCGATTAGATCGAACCTCGAAATGATCTCGGCAATATAGTATAGAGACTCGATCATTCGGCCGTTATACTTACTATTGCCAAACTCTCTTAAATTCCAGGTGCCGAGGATAAGGTTACCATTTAATTTCTTTTCCGGAATTTTAGCCGCTAAGCTTCTTCGCAATGAGATTATATTGTCGATTACTGAATTCCGGTCATTTTTTTCAGCGATAAATAATAGCTGTTCCTTAATCGGATTGAGGTAGTAATAGTTCATACTTGCTGTTTAATTTTATAGAAAAGAGTGTTGACAGTGTCCATGTTCAAAGAATTTGGGAAGGAGTGCTATATCCAAACTTGTTAGAGCAAACCATTCTCGGTCAGGAAAGGTGTGATGATCTGTTTTGCCAAGCCAGAATACACTCTCTTTTCGTTCTGAAGTTCTTTCAAAACATCTACTTTACGCTTCAATCTTCCATCCAAAACCTCTACTCGTGCTGCATCATTGTTTTGTTTTGCGATCACCATATCATCAAAAATCTCTTTGAGTTCAGTGATGTGGAGTTGAATTGACTTGAACAGCTCAGCTCTTTTTGTCACCAATGGTAACCTGTGAAGGGCATACACTTTAATCGAAACTTCAGCCTTTATGTCGGCTTGTCCGTCTGGAAGCGACTTTGCTTTTATAGCTCCATCGTCCATAAATATTAAATGATCTTCAGGATGATCAACACACGGATTCAGCAACAATCTTCCTTGCTCCTCGAAGACCGTCACATCTTTCGAATCATCAAGACATCGGAAATTCTGCGCTGTTAACGGAAATTTATTTCCTTTGCCCATACTTTCATCAGCTGCATCCCTAACTTCTTGTGTTGTTTTCCGATTGCAGTTATTACAGGAAAGCAAAAGATTATCCCAGTCATACGCTAGCCAGTAATATCCCGGTATGAGCTTCTGATTGCCTTCATCAATTACCTCGGCCTTTGGGCGATAATGTTCTATATCGCCAACCGTAACGGTGAGTATTTCGGACTCACAATAAGCGCATTTGCCATTGAACAAATCTTTAAGCGCCTTCTTTATAGTTTTACTGTTATAGGCCTTGAATTCAAACGTCTTTTTTTCCACAATGACTTCTTTGGCTTTTCTTTTTTTCTTGGTGCGCAATACGGGCTTTTCGCCGCGTTTAAGTGCATTAAAAAATTCAATTGCTGCCGCCTTTTCCTTCTGTGCAGCACCTCCCGGATCGACCAAATCCACTGGAACAGGTACTTTTTTTCTGTCAATAAATATCATGTCGGCTCTTTTTGATTCCACAATTCGCGGATCCGTATTTTGACTTCTTCCTCCGCTTTGTTCTTTGCTTCGCTTGCTGATTTCGTGACAGGTTTGCTTCTTTCAGTTTTTTTCGTTTGACTGTTTGTGATAAATTCGGCTGGAGTTTTGAGATCGCTTTTTGCGAGTACCTCATCAACTGCCTGATAAATGAGCTCCTCTCTCCAACTACCTCCCAAATGCAGCTTTGGCTGGAGCTTCACTCGGAGCTCTTCAATCTTTGTTTTCTCCTCATCCGTGTGACTGGCTTTACGCAGCAAGGAGTAATATTCATTAAATTCCTTTTCAAGAGCGGGATCTACCACACTGTTCAGCCCAAAGAAGGGAGACGTTAATAGTTGATCAACGCGGTATTCACTTGAATCGGGGAGATCATCAATAACAAATACTTTCTTGTTTTCATCTTTTTCAAATACGCGGATCTCGCCGTTCTTAAGTCCGCGCAGGCATAGTGGATCATGAGTGGTTACGATAAATTGCAAACCCGGGAATACATTCCGGAACTTTTTAACGACCTGCATGCGCCAACGGGGATGTAAATGCGTACCAATTTCGTCGAGTAAAACTATCCCCTGCGCTTCATCAAAAACTTTCTCATCCTTCCATAATGCTTTCATGATATCAACAGCCACTGCTACTATTGATTTATATCCATCGCTTAATTCATCCAGTCTATCCCTTGTCTTATCACCATAATCAATAAACACTTCGCCACGGAGAACTTTTAATTCTTCAGCTCCCTTTAACAGCAAAAGATCCTTTATCGCAAGCCCGAGCTGATCAAACAACTCGCGATAAATCTTACTTGTCTTTGATCTTCTGTGAATATCAAGAATAAATTTTTTCGAATCCGCCAAGGCGACGTCGGGGCTAAACAAATTCCCGACCTTGATCTTATCAGTTGTCTTTTCTTCTTTCATCAACCGGGTAGGGAACAGACGTGTTGATCCATAACCAAGCACATGGGGCATTGGAAGGATCGTACCACTCAGTTCGAAATTGTTCTTTGTAAATTTAAGGGTGATAGGCTCTCTATTTTGTTCGTGGAAGATCTTTACAAATCCGTTTGTCGTACCGTGCCGTAGAACGGTTTTTGGTTTTAGCTTCAGCTTCAGTAATTGCTCTTTGCCCATTAAAGTAAGCGCCATAGCGGTAAGGAATGAACTTTTGCCCACACCATTTTCTCCCAGCAGCATCAGCCATGGCTCGTATTTGCTATGAGTTGCTTCCGCTGTTTGTGATATTTCACTCACCACCTCATATGAAGGGAAGTTGATAGTAAGGTTCTCTATTGCTTTAAAATTATGGATCTCGATTTTTTGCAAAAAAATCATCTGCGATTTAAGGGCAGCTATATTAACAAATTTCTGCTTTGCGAGGTAGTGGGGGCTATGAATGTCCAGAGGTGGTGATGCTTGTGAAATCAGCCCCCTTTTCTTTCTCTGATGCGGGCGGATAAATTGGTCCAGGGTAAATGAACCGGCGAGAAATTCTGCTGGTAACACCTTACGATCTTTATCAAGCCACTGCTTTAGCATAACTTTTTTCTGACCAAGGTATGGTTGGTCCGCTGATAGCATAGCTTTTAACTGCTCAAATTTATCTTTTAATCTTTTTCTTGCTGCTCGTTCCTCGTCTGACATCTTTATTCTTTTTTATTTTTTGATAGGAATTCAACTCGTGCTCAAAATCTAACATGGCTTTTTGTATTTTCCTTACTGCAGCCCTGCGAGCGGACTTTAAATCAGGCCGGTTCAAGTCAAACATTTCAATTGTTGCTTCTCCTTTTCTTGAAACTGGAATTGCAAAACCTCTTTCATCAAAGGATATATGTTCACCCGGATCGTCAATACATGGATCAACGAGCCAGCTCTTTTCCTTCACTACTTCTTCGTAAGGCGCACCCACCTTTGCCCTCTCTCCATCTACAGGGAAAAAATTCTTTTTTTTTCTTGCGCAGAAAGTGCAGCTTAAATAAAAATTTCTCCATTCGTAGCACAACCACCAATAATGATCGTGATCCACCGTTTTTGTTCCCCTGGCACCAGCCTTCGGTCTGAATAACTCTATTTCAACTGAATTTGCCAACGAAATAGGGGTCTCACAGTAAGCGCACTTATTTTGAAAATTATTGATCAGGGCCTCTTTAATTTCCTTGTTTATGTACACTTTGAATTCAAAACGTTGTTGTCTTCGTTTTTCTTTCGGTTGTGAATAAAATCCTTCTGCCGCTTTAAACTCTTTCAGCAATTTTTCAGACCTGAAGATCCCAGGCTCCGGATGACGTTCTACATGAATCATGATAAATAAGAATTAAATAAAAAATAAGGATCGGTTTTGAACACGGCCCAATCTGCTAACAGTTGCTTCTTAACGAACCTGATCTTCTCAATTTCAGTTTCTGTCAACGTCAGCTCTTTGTTGTCTATTTTTCTTTCGATCGAAAGTACATATTCAATAAGATTCATGCAGGTTGTAAATTGTCCGCAGCTCACTACCTTTTTCAGTTTCTCTTCTTTGACATCTTCCTTTGCGAACCAAAGAGTAGTTCCCATCGTTCTTGCGTCTTCCGCTACCTGCTGCAGTTGGTCTGTAATATCATTAAGCAATTGCTTATCATCGGCACTTGCCCACGACAGGCTTTTGATCCTAAAGGAATGGTTAGATTTATTATGCTTACTTAATTCAAAGATCACATTATACAAACGGCGGTCATCCCACCGCTCATTATCGAACCACACCTGGTAGATCAATCTTCGCGTATGTTTTAAGTTTACATCGGATGTCATCGTCACTACAGATGCCGCCCTGGCTTTTACCATTTGTTCCAGGACAGCAATTTTGGTGTTACCAAGATAATTCATCAGCTTGTTAATGATATCTTCAGAAAAATTAT
>DASUTO010000281.1:0-74854 GCA_036374555.1 Chitinophagaceae bacterium | reverse complement strand
CAGTCAATCGTTCATTAAGCAGTCGCTTGCTTAATCCTATATTCAGATCTGTTCTGCTTCTTTGCCGGCCGGTAGTATAATCGTCCGTAGATGCTACATCAAATGTCAGATCAACGCCATCGATAAGCCCCGCTGCAAGTTTGTTAAGTTGCTCGGTCATCAACTTGCTCACACTTTGACGGGCATAAGAAGATGCGCTGAACATGGGAGTACTGCTTGCCAAAGGATTTTGCCCGACAAAGCGATTCAATAATAATAAAGCAAATACCTGGCGATTGGTTTCTCCCGGTTCTTGTCTTAACTCTTCAAGCCTTCTCTCTACCTGTGCAATGATATCATTGGAAACGCCGTAATTCTTATCTACCGGCAGTGCAATGTCAAATGCAAGTTGAGGTTTCATCAGCTCACCTGTCATTTTTAACCGAACTTCAAAAGGCAGCTTTTGCATGTAAGTATTTTTTATTTCCTGGGAAGAAGCCGCAATTTGGTTTTGTACAAGATCGATCGGAGCAGTATTGGCAATATAAACTGCGTTTACATCCATGGTGGCTTTAGTGGGCTCGTTTAACCAGGTAATGCTGCTTCCCTTTTGAATGTCAAAACGACGACGCAAAAAATTAAAAGTGATCTCATACGCTCCTTTTTCTAATTCATAGTTACCCACTAATGTAATTTTCCCACTCGGGTCAATACCAGTTGATAAAACTGCTTCACCCTGTAGATTTATAAAATCTCCATTTGCTTCATCAATAATAATATTGAAAACTGCTTCTTTTCTTATTTCAATATTCGTGATAATATTCATTCCTTTAAAAGGAGACGTATTCAACGAATCATACGCAAGGAAAAGAGTATCATTCTCCGGTGCATCCATGTCTATAAATTCAACGATGCCTTCTCTCGCTACAACACCGGGTTGTTGTTGAGGGATCACCACTGAAAGATCCGTGCCGTCATTTACGGTAATGTTGCCATCTATATCGGGGGTCATCTCAGTTCCACCAACATGGATATTCGATGTAATGACAAGCTTTCCATAATAAATTTTATTATCTTTTTTTGTTGTATTAAGAACCTGGAAGTTGGTAGCATTAACGTCGAAATCGAAATTGTAATTCGTAAAATTCGCAGTCTGCACTGTGCCATTCAATCTAAGTTCATTATTAGCCGTATCTCTTACTACAAAATCCTCAAAATGAAATCCATTTTCTGTTACGATGATCTTTTCTCCATCTATTTTATATTGACTTCCTAATAACGTTGTTGCAAAACTTGCTTTATCAAAATTGATGGGACCGTCGATCTTTGGTTCATTTACCGATCCCCTGATACTGATATTTCCATTTACACTACCGGACGCATTTTTTATCATGCCTCCAAAAGCTCCTTCCACGGTGGCAAGTTGCATTTGTTTGATAGCAAGATCAAGATCCAATGCAATGTCATTCTCGCCTTTTGGTGCAAATGAGCCTGTCAGCGAAATATCATTTCCTCTGCCGGTTATAGTTGCAATTGTATTGTAACGGTCCCCTGATGTGTTATCAACCCTTATAATAGCATTGCCGACCGTATCACCTTTCATGCTCAGATCGTTAATAGTAAGATCGCTGGTGAAAACCGGCTGCCTCAAAATGTTTCTGAACGCCATCGTCCCGTTCATAGAACCATTAACCAGTAATGAATCAGATTTCATAAAAGCCGTAATAGTTGATAATTGAAAATTGGTAAAAGCAACATTCAGTACCTGGCCTTCACTTTGAAGTGATATTCGCTGATCATTTTTTTGCAATGAAAAATTATCAGCGATTATATTTTCCTTAGTTATCGTAATGGAATTATTAGCAGATACGATCCACTTTTCATAGTTCAGCATTAAACTATCAGAACGGAGATTTATCGTATAGTTTCCCTGCGATGGCTGCGTCAGCAATCCACTTAAATAATACTTGTCCTTTCCGCTCTTATCATCTATGTTTAAGTTAAAATCAATTCTATTATTTAATGCTATTGCATTGAATTGTGTATGATAAAGATTGTGCCCAATTCCTGTAATGCGCTGTACATCCCCGATAAATTGCAAACCCCTGTCCGTTGTGTTAACTCTTAGGTTTATCCCGGTAATTTCATTTCCGTTATAAGAGATGAAAGGTGTAGTAGCCGTTGCATTTAATCCAAACTCATTTGATGCTCTTCCCTCAATATGAATTGGCTCGAATGATTTCAAACCCGGCACTAGCGCTGTCAAGGCAGGTGCATTTGAAATGTCAGCAGAAAACGAAAAGTTATAAGGTTGTACATCAGTAAGTGTATTTGCAGGTGCAACCTGGAAATATGGTTCAATGCTTTTTTGAAAAATTTTACCAAGATCCGTATATCGATATTGACCATTCAAGCTTGCATTAGCGACATCACTTCTCAAGGTCATGAATTGGGCGGTATCGTTTCGTCCGGAAACAAATTCAACTGTATCTAATGGTAGTCGCTGGTCAGCAGAAACAAATAATGCATTTGTCATTAATATATTTGCTTCCAAATAATTTTCATTGATCACTGGAATATCCGCAACTATTTTTCCTCTTACGATTGCCGGTTGTGGAGTAAGATTCAGCGGAAATGTTTTAATACTGTCTAACATTCCTGTAAAATGATAAGATGGGTTGTCGGATATGTTTCCGGTAAGTGTTCCATTCAGATCGAGGTTTGGATCATTTATATCCGTAACAACATGAAGTGAAGAACCGTTAATACTTCCATTTATATTAATATTTCGATATACATAATCATTATATGCAATCGCATAAACATCTCCTTTAAAATTTGTATTCATCTTTCCCGGAGTAAATCCTTTACCTGAAATCGTAACATTTGCACTGATATTTTTAAACTGATCATTTCTTAAAACATATCCAATATCCAATGAATTTGTTTTTACCAATGCATTATAAGTTGCGGCATCGGGGTTACTGAGATTTGTGAACCGTCCATTCACGAATGCCGTTCCAACAGAGGAATTAATAGTAAGATTGGTTGAAAGATTGTTGATAGAACCGGCAACAGTTCCATGTGCGTTAAATTCCTCAGGCAAATTGATCTGATCATTCGATAAACGCTCACCCGTGAACAAGGCAATATCAGTTTGATTTGTGTGGAGCCTTCTTATTTTTAAATTACCTCCGGTCCTTGTGGGATCATTGTCTGTCGCCAATGAACCGCTTGCATCGATCTGTGTATTTTTTAATCCGCGGAATTGCAGATCTGCAATATGCATTGATTGAAGCGTCCCGTTTCCCTGCAAATTGAGATACCATACCGCATCAGGATTTGCAAATGCGGGTTCGGAACGAAGTTGCGGAGCAAAAGCAAGAATGTCTTTTACCTGCACATGGCTGTTTGAAATATCTGCCTCGATCTTTGTATCCGGAAAATTTTCATTTAAGTCTTTAAAAGAATTGTAAGTAAGGGATGCAGCTCTTTTCAATTCTGTACCCGGTGTTTTAAGAACCAGGTCCTTTACAAAAGTTTGTGTATTGGCATACAAAAATTCGCCCTGCAATTCATTTAATACAAACCCGCTTTGCTCTTTGAAAGATCCTTTTATAATTTTTCCTGCAATCGAATCTGCCGATAATAGAAGGTCATTTGCATGTAACGTTACTGAGTCTCCTTTAAAATGGCCATAGTCTATTCCATATTTTATCCGGGGATTATTATCATTATCAAATTGCAAACTGTTATTGGCAAGATCGATATTAGCTGCAAATATTCTCCAACCCGCTTCCACCTGGCTTTTCGCTTCCTGTTTTACTTCTTTTATTACAACTTTTGCCTGTTCTTTTTTTCCAAATCTAATGGCTGCTATTGTGTTGCTTAGAGAAACATCTTGCAGATCAATTACACGATTATCAAGATCGATATTATTCGGCTTCACATTCGCTGATCCAAGATCGATGGTAGAATACGTTGCCGAGACATCATTCCGATAATCAAGTTTTATATTCTCCAGGTTTAATTCTTTAAATAATAATTTCAATGGAGATGGTTGTTGGGCTTCCACCATATCTTTTGCTGCAGGTTCTGATTTTACTAAAGGTTTTACCTGGTAAATTCTTGCAGTCAGGCCTTTGATATTTGTTTTGGGAACATCAAAATAAAAATGCTCATAATCCATTTTATCAATTCTTGTATCAAGATGTTCCAGCCATGCTTCCATGTCACTTCCGGTGATGGTGTCTTTGTAAATGATCCTGATCCTATTTAATTCCACAGACGGAATTGAAATAAAATAAGATGATGTGTCAGTAATTTTAGTCGTGTCCGGAATGGTAAAAGCATCTATTACAAATTGAAAATTAAAAGCGGTATCGGGAAGTTGTCTTTTGACCTTAGCCGTGATATTATCCAGGGCGATGCTTCTGATGTCAATTTGATTTTTGAAGATCAACTTGAACAGGTCCATGTTAGCTTCTATCCTGCCGCCGGATAATAAGGTATCTTTTTGCCTGTCTTCTATATAAACATTTTCAAGGATAATATTTTTAGGGAGGCCGACATAGACTTTTCCTACTTCAACTTTTGTCTTTAATTTCTTTTGGAGATAAGCAACTGCCTTTACGCGAAGAATGTTTTGTACGGGACCTGTTTGGATCAATAAAATGATGATGAGTAAAAACAAAATGATGAACAGAATAGTTTTTGCTACTATTCGTGCCGGTCTGACCCAAATATTCTTTTTAACCTGGTCCATGCAGTCTACGCTATAGGATTTTTACAGGAATCCTTGTTTTACCTTAGAAAATATCATGCTATAAATACAGCCAATGGAAATAAAAATCGGGTGTGGCAGATTTTGCCCATTTCGTGTTTTTGAAGCAACATACTACCTTAATCAACCAGCATTTCATACACAACTTGTCCCGCCTTTGGCTTGGATTTGCTATCTTTCTTTCTTAATAAACAATTGCCATGCTACGATCAAAGATTGCCGGTATTGGTATGTATGTCCCGAAAAATGTTGTCACCAATAACGATTTGATAAAATATATGGACACCAGTGATGAATGGATACAGGAACGTACTGGTATAAAAGAAAGGAGATACGCAGACCGTACAAAAGAAACAACTGCGACAATGGGCATCGAGGCCGCAAAGGTCGCAATTGAAAGAGCCGGGATCACTCCCATGGATATTGATTTTATCATTTTTGCTACTATCTGTCCCGATTATTATTTTCCGGGGTGCGGTGTATTGGTACAACGTGCAATGAAGATGAAAGAAATTGGTGCGTTAGATATAAGAGATCAATGTTCGGGATTTGTGTATGCTCTTAGCACCGGTGACCAGTTTATAAGAACAGGTATGTATAAAAACATACTTGTTGTTGCCAGTGAAAAACATTCTTTCGGGCTTGACTTCAGTACCCGTGGAAGAAATATTTCCGTGATCTTTGGTGATGGAGCCGGCGCCGTTGTTTTACAACTAACAGAAGATGATAACCGTGGTATTCTCAGTACACATTTACATTGCGATGGAAATAATGCAGAGATACTGGCGATGTATAACCCGGGTACACATGCAAATTATTGGGTTGGAGAAAATAAACTGGCAGATTTTGATGAAGCGGAAATAGGCGAAATGTTTATGAGCCATGCCATGATCGACAAAGCACAAAATTTTCCAAACATGGATGGCCAGGCTGTCTTTAAAATAGCAGTAGAAAAATTTCCTGAAGTCATAATGGAAGCATTGAATAAAAACAATTTTCAAACTTCTGACCTTAAGCTTTTGATCCCTCATCAAGCCAATCTCCGCATTTCACAGTTCGTACAAAAAAAATTGAGATTAACTGATGACCAGGTATATAACAATATTCAGAAATATGGAAACACAACGGCCGCCTCAATTCCCATTGCACTATGCGAAGCATGGGAAATGGGTAAAATAAATGAAGGTGACCTTGTTTGCCTGGCTGCATTTGGCAGCGGGTTTACATGGGCAAGTGCACTATTAAAATGGTAATATTTTTTTTAAATACTTTCTGAATGAAAAAATATTCTATAACTATTGAATATTGTCCGAAGTGTCATTGGTTACTTCGTGCAGCATATATGGCCCAGGAATTTTTAACCACCTTTGAAGCCGATCTCAAAGAAGTAACATTGCAACCAAGTGAAGTAAATGGAAGCTACCGTATTACTATTGAAGGAAGAACAATTTTTGACAGGAAAGAATATGGTGGATTTCCCGAGATCAAAGAATTAAAACAAATGGTTCGTGACCTAATTGCACCTGGCAAAAGTCTCGGGCATGCAGATACAAAGCCACATCACAAGGAGTAACCAACAATATTTAAATCTCCTGCTGCAGTAATATGGCCGTACAAATATTTGCCATCAAAAATTTTTCGTCTGCACTGATATCATTAAAATAAACAACTCCTTTGTCTATAAGTGAAACGGCAGCAAGCGGCTTTCCCTGTTTATTCCTTATCTCGTAGCCGACTGACCCAAACGGCATTGTCCCGGCGCTGCCATCTTTTTTCTCCATTTTAAAAACCGGGTGCAATGTGTAATAACGATCCTTGCTTTGACTGATCACTCCCATATATTTTTTACTATTGCGCTGAGCTGCTTCATTATCCAGTACCATTTCCCATGGATCTGTCTCGTTTTTCACATATAATTTGATCCAATAAAGGTCCTGGGAAGCATCTGCCACACCCAATATGTCAAGACTGATATTGAAAAGGCTGTTTGGATTATTGCCCAATACAAAATCTTTTGATTTCACCTGAGTAACACAAAAAGCACTGCTTTCATTGGCAGCATTGTCTGTGAGTTCAAATCTCACAGTCTGCTTTTTCTTTGAATACTCAACGCCAATGATGCGGGAATAATCATCATAACCCGGCCGGCCTGATGTCCAGCCCGCAAATGCACTACTTCCCTTTGTCCATGATCTTTTCACTGAAACGGTTCTGTATTCACCAAAGCTTAATTTCTGATTGATCAGAATTCCCTGGCGACCTTTTACTGTCAACTCTTCCGGATGACTCCAATTATCTTTCTCGATCGCCATTTTTGCCGGAGAGCATGATACGATTATCAAGCCAACCACTACAATCAATTGCCATTTTTGCATTCAGGTAAATTTGAAGCAAATCTATTCTTGCAGATCATGAGATTAATAGCATGAACATGTGATTTCTTTTAATAAAAACTTAAAAGAAAAATTAAATACCAACACGTAAATTTTTCTGCCTAAAGTTAAATTCACAAGATGCAACGTTTTTTCCCCGAACTTCGTTTACTTTTAAACGGAACTATGAGCAAACTCCTTTTATTTATTCCTGCCCTTGTGGTCTCACTGGTATTGCAGGCACAATCTTATGATAGCTGGGAGATCTATCAGAATCGTAAAGAGGTTTCCAAATTCAATAATAAAAAAGAAACGAATGATGAAAGAAGAGTCGTGCTCCTGAACCGGTTCCTGGAAGGCCCTGGCTTTTTTGTTATTGAATACACCCCTGCTGCCGAACAGGCGGAGTGGATCCGCACCATTGCATTTTATGACTCCACTGATAAAAAGATAAGAGAATACAATAACACGCTTTTTCTGCGCATTCATAATTCAGAAATTGCGGGCATTATGGAAGGCCGGCAAAAAGTAAGAGTGTATAGCTGGGCCATTCCAAAAGATCCTGCTATTGCCGCTACTGTTCGTGTGCGTCGCATACTTTTGTGTACATTGTATACACGATGAACCGAAGGATCATTTACATTATCAATCCTGTTGCTGGAACAAAATCCAAAAAAGACCTTCAGCATTTTGTTGAAACAAAAACAAAAGAAAAAGGTATTGTCTATTCCGTTTTTCCTTCTATGGCTGATGGGGATTACTCCTTTTTAGATCCTATTATAAAAGAAGAAAAAATTACAGATGTAGTAATTGCAGGTGGTGATGGCACTATAAGCAGTGTGGTCGGAAGTCTTTTAAAGGCAGAGGTAGATTTTGGGATCATACCTTGCGGATCAGGAAATGGGTTGGCCCATACTGCAAAGATCTCAAAACAACCAGCGAAGGCACTTGATATAATTTTTAATGGAACTGCTTCCGCTATTGACGGTTTTTTTGTCAATGATCGTTTTGCGTGCATGTTAGCGGGGCTTGGCTTTGATGCAAAAGTAGCGCATGAATTTGCTGAACATCCAAAGAGAGGGTTGATGACCTATGCGCAATTAACACTAAAACATTTTTTTTCAATCACTCCCTTTCGGTTTGAATTAAAGTTTGAGAAAAGAATACTTGATATCGATGCTTTTTTTATGAGTATTGCAAACAGTAACCAGTTTGGAAATAATTTTACCATAGCGCCAAAAGCCAGTTTATCCGATGGGTTACTTGATATTGTAATCGTAACCAGCCAGAATAAAGTAAGTTTTGTTTTGCAAACGTTAAAACAAGTAGCAGGATGGAATGTACCGGAGGCTTCTTCAGTAGTAGCAAAAAAAAACGGTGTAATTTATTTTCAGACAGATAAACTGGAGATCATTAATCATTCAAATGCTCCGTTACATATTGATGGTGATCCTGCCGAAACTACCGGCAAACTTGCCATTGAAATAAAGAAGAAATGTTTCAGGCTTATTCAGCCGGTTTGACAACCAAAGAGTCTTTTTTGGTAAACAGGTTTACAACTTTATTAAAACTCTCTTTATTAAATAGAAAATCAGGTGAGCTCATTATATTCTTTTTCTCTCTTTGCGTAAGATGAAAATTCAATGCGGCTTTGTCTTCCTGTTTTTCCGTTGCATATTGAAAGGTGACCTTATTGATTTTATGGACTGCGTGTTGCGAATAATAACTCAACAAGTCATTCTGAAAATATTCCATTGTTTTAAACCAATTATGCTGAAGCATCAAAAATGGCTTTGTAGCATGATCACCTATATTCTCTGTAACATAAGGATAATCCCAACCGCCTGAAGGACGATCTCTTAATTGAATGATAAGGACACCACAGGTGTTTTGAGCTATCCAATCTTCAAAAAATTCAAGGAAGCGTAGACCGGTTTCTTGTCCGTAATTATCCCTTAATCCAGCATCCATTACATCAATTACCGGGTCTGACGGAAGCCATACGTTGGGCAGTACAATTGGAAAAGTTGCGTTCATTCGCAAAGCAGTCAATATTCTTATATTATAAGGGTCCTGCTTTTCAAAAAAAGAAGTGAAGTCAATTACATCAGGGTCCATTCCAGGAAGTGTTATTGTATCATAACGGCTCCGCATCATAAATCTTATTGGCTGTGTGCTGATGATCATTTTTCTGCTATCTCTTGAAACAACTGAATTATAAAATGTCAATGGAATGGTGGCATTTCTTTCCTCCTCCTTATAGTCCTTCAATTGCTTATTTAAGAAACCATTTGTATTCTTATCCAACTTTGATTCAAAAGAATAAGCCCGGTCCTTTACATATATATAAGGACCTACTTCAAATTTAAGTGATGGTGAAATAAGATCTCTGGCCACAAAAGAAGAGAATAAAGGATTCAGGAGATCGCCGGAAATATCATCAACATATTTTTTATCCTGCAAACGAATATTATCACCTTTTTGTTTTCGTAGGTATAACTCCCTGAAATAAGAAGCGCCGATCATTCCACCTGATGCACCGGTAATAAGAAAAGTTTTCTTCATCATCTCGCCATTTGTAATACTATCAAGTCTTTGAAGAATACTCATTGTAAATGTTGCACTACGATGTCCACCACCACTCGTATTAACTACGACGAACAGGGGCTTTTCTTCTCCCTGTTTTCTTTTCCAGTTTTCTAAAACATGGATCATGTTGAGGCTGTCTTCAGTAACATTTTTTGGTGATGCCATTTCCAATATATGTTCCCTGGTATAAGCTGGCCGTTCTTTGGTATTAGAATATTTTAGGCCAAACGCTTTATTTCTTGGATCGATCCAATCCCATGTATAAAAAAGATTAAGAATAACTATCAATCCAAGAACATAAGGTACACTCCAGCTTTGCAAAAAATAGGTAAATGCACCCGCCACCCCGATAAGTATTGCAAAGAAAACCGTGATGCTTGCTGCGGCAGGTATTTGAAAAAAAGCTGAGTCCTGTAGAAAACCAATTCCGATCAAAAATAAAAAGGCGGCAAATACGGAAAGCACCGCGGCAAAGTGATGACGTTTAAAAATATTTTCAATAAAATCACGGGTATAGTGAGAAACATCCCTTGTTTTTTTAACAGACATCGGTGTTTCAAGATACCATTCCACTTTTATGATCTTTGACTCACTCGGGGGCAATTCTCCGGGCTTTAAATGCCTTATATATTCCTTTGGGTTTCTTATTACCGGCATCATCCGGCGGTAGATCGAACGATCGGCCCTGAAAAAATATATAAATGAAATAAAAAGTATTAATAGTAATCCCAATAAAAAACCACCCGCGAGCATTAAATATTCTGCCGTTGGAATAAGTTCTTTATACCTGATAAATTGCCACGCTTTAATAAAATAAAAGATCAGGAAGGCGAGTGGTATTACAAAGTTGTTAATACAAAACCTCAAGAAAGGGTTAGTAGTAGCGGCAAGAAATCGAAAGTGACGACTAAATAAAATAAAACTGGCAATATTCCAGCTCATGATGAACATGCCGATAGCAATACCGACAATTGCTGCACCAAGTGCATTTACGTTACCAAGATATTCCGGCGCCAAATAAAGAGAATCGGCGCCAAATGTTCGCATGAAAGTACCATTGATCGTACTGAACAAAACAAACCAAAAAATAAGCAACACCTGGTATTTTCTGAAATGCAGAAACAACAGTTGAACAGGAAATGAATAAAAGAATCCGCGAAGCCAGGCTTTCATAAGTAAAGGAGAGGCGGTTTAGTTCCTTAAAATTAATATTAAACCGGGGTTATTGCAAAGTAAGTGCTATTTAGTTTTTATAAGGTAAACCACCCAGAAAAGAGATAACAAGAGGAACATAGCAATTAACTGGTGAAACTGTGCCAGCCATTCAAATATTCCCCAATGATTCGGCACTATCTGCACACTGGCGATCACGGAGAAAATTCCAAGAGCAACCTGTATGGTTACAAGCAGGAAAGGGAGCCATCTCGTTTTCAGGAATAAGTCGCTGACGTTTATCTTAAGAGCTTTCCATGTCCAAATAAGAATCAATATAAAAAGAAGATATGCAAGTGACCGGTGAAAGAAATGAATTGTGATCCTGTTTTCAATCAAATTCAATAATCCATCCGGCGAAGAAAGCATGTTGGATGGAATAAATGTTCCGTTTATGTCGGGCCATGTGGGTGCGGCGGTCGCCGCTTTATGCCCTGCCATTAATGCACCAAATGCTAATTGCAAAACCAACATTGCAATTATTGCGCACGTAAATTTATTTAGTGACCTATTTACAATTCTTTTCTCATCAGGCACCAACAATTGTAATGCAAACCAAAATGTATAACAAAGCAACCCCATTGCTAAAACAAAATGCAACATCAGCTTTGTTGGCTTTACATAAATAGCATCGCCGGTTAATCCACTTGCTACCATGATCCATCCAACGGCTCCTTGTAAGGCACCTAAAAGAAAGAGAACGATCAATGGTTTTATCATTTCCTCTTTAAATTTCTTTTGAATTAGAAAAATGATAAATGGAATTGCAAACACAACACCTATCAATCTTGCCCAAAAACGATGGAACCATTCCCAGAAAAAAATGGATTTAAAATCCTGTAGTGTAAAATCGGCGTTGAGAAGTAAATACTGCGGAGTCTGTTTATATTTATTAAACTCTTCGATCCATTTTTGCTCATTCAATGGCGGCAATGTTCCTGTGATCACATTCCATTCAGTAATTGACAGGCCCGACCCGGTAAGACGTGTAACTCCGCCCAATAATATCTGAATGATCAGCATACCAACGCCGATCATTAACCAATTGGCAACAGCTTTTGTCTGTGAGGACTCCTTCGGAGAAGTTCTGTGTGGAAAAATTTCTGGCATTGCGGCGCAAAGTTAGCTGCTACAGTCGCTGAAAATAATTTTTGTTCTGCGATATTTGTGCAACCTCACAAAATGCTGAATCCTTTTTACCAGGACCAATTAACTGAAGCCGGTTGCGATGAAGCTGGTCGTGGCTGTTTTGCAGGACCCGTATTTGCATCCGCGGTTATTCTTCCAAAGGATTTTTTTCATCCTTTACTGAATGATTCAAAACAATTAACCGAGGATGAAAGAAATGAATTACGGATAGTTATTGAAAAGGAAGCGATCAGTTTTGCAGTTGCCAGCATCAGTCATGATGAAATTGACCGCATTAATATTTTGCAGGCATCTATAAAAGCGATGCATGTTTCGGTAAACCAATTGAAGCCAAAACCACAATTGCTATTGATCGACGGAAATTATTTCGTGAAGTATAGAAGAGTGCCTCACCGCTGTATTATAAAAGGGGATGGCATTTATGCTTCAATCGCTGCGGCAAGTATTCTAGCCAAAACTTATCGTGATGAATATATGAAAAAGCTTCACGAAGAATTTCCTCACTATAATTGGGCAAGTAATAAAGGATATGGGACGCCAGAACATCGAAAAGCCCTCGACGAATATGGTATGTGTAAATATCACCGGAAAAGCTGGCGGCTTTTCTCTGAGCAGCCTGAGCTTTTTACCAAAGAAGACTTTTCTTAATATTAATCATTAACTATCAATTAACTGCATTTGCAAATTTTATCACTTAGTTTACAAGCTGTATGATGTCCATCTATATCTTTGTCAAAATTGTGCTGCATGCAACTAAGGCCACTTCCTGTTGTTGATACAATTTCGCCGGAAGAATTCAGGCATGAATTCTATGATAAGAATTTTCCGGTGATTATCCGGGATCTTTCACATCAGTGGCCCGCTTACAAAAAATGGAACTGGACCTATTTTAAAGAGTTAGTTGGTGACAAACAAGTTCCGCTTTATAATAATGTAAAAAGTGATGCCTACACTCCCATAAATAAAGCTGACGATTATAAAACATTCGGTGAGTACATAGATATGATAAGCCAGGGGCCTGCTGGCTGGCGAATCTTTTTATTCAACATTTTTGACCATGCGCCACAATTGATAAATGATTTTACATGGCCTGAACATATGATGAAGGGCTTTATAAAAAAATACCCGATGCTTTTTACAGGCGGAGCCACTTCCATCACCCACATGCATTTTGATATTGATCTTTCGAATATCCTTCATACTCAGTTTGCCGGCAGAAAAAGGGTGCTGTTATTTCCTTTTGAAGAACAATACAAGCTTTACAGAAAGCCATACGAGGTTTTATCATTGGCCGATTTCTCCAATTATTATATGCAAAACGGCAGCCCTGATTATGAAAAATATCCTGCATTGAAACTTGCACAGGGACTCGAGGCTGTCCTGGATCATGGAGATACATTATTTATGCCCGCTGGTTGGTGGCATCACATGGAATATCTAGATAGTGGATTTGCGATGAGTCTTAGAGCCATGCAACCATCGCTTACCGGGAAAATGAAAGCTGCCTGGAACCTTTTTGGAATGCGCAGCATCGATACAGTAATGAAAAAAACCGCACCGGTGTGGTGGTATGAAAGAAAAAAGAAAAAAGTATTTGAGAATGCTGATAAAGAATTGAGAAAACCCATACTACTTAGTTGATCACCCACACTTCATTTCCCCTTAAAAGTTTATCAAGATCGGCAGCCTTCTTTGCTTTTGCATCTTTAATTTGTTGCTCCATCACATCTTCATAGCAACTCCGGTCTTTTTGATAGAAGACCCCAAACGGTCGTGGCAGGTGGCCCTCAACACCTGGGTTATCAAAAATGCGAACCAGTATCTGGGCTTTGTAAATATCCTTTTCATCATGCACCCAGAGATCATCGGGGCTAAAACCATCAGCAAGATTTACAACTTTTGGTGTAAATCCGTCCAGCTTAATTCCCTTTTCTTTATTTGCGCCAAAAGTCAATGGCTGACCTTGTTCAAGGAATAATGTTTCTGCAGCTTTTGTTCCTTTTTCAGTAAACATTTCGAAAGCGCCATCATTAAATATGTTGCAGTTCTGGTAGATCTCAAGGAAAGATGCTCCTTTATGTGCATTGGCACGAAGCAGCATTGCCTGCAAATGCTTCGGGTCACGATCCATTGTTCTTGCTACAAATGTTGCATCAGCCCCCATAGCCAGTGCTAAAGGATTAAACGGATGATCAATGCTGCCATAGGGGGTTGATTTCGTAACCTTGTTCTCTTCTGATGTTGGCGAATACTGTCCTTTTGTTAAACCATATATCTGGTTATTGAATAAAAGAATATTTACATCAAAATTTCTGCGAAGCAAATGAATGGTATGATTGCCACCGATACTCAGGCTGTCGCCATCACCAGTCACGATCCAGACACTCAACTCGGGTCTTGATGCTTTTAAACCGCTGGCCACAGCTGTCGCTCTTCCATGGATCGAATGCATCCCATAAGTATTCATATAATATGGAAACCGGCTGCTGCAACCGATACCTGAAATGATAACAATATTCTCACGGGGTATGCCAAGTGTTGGCATTACTTTTTGCACTTGTGCAAGAATTGAATAATCACCACAACCGGGGCACCAGCGTACTTCCTGGTCGGTTGTAAAATCTTTAGCGGTAAGGGCAGGAGCAACTGTTGTTTCACTCATAAAAAAATATTGACTGCAAATTTATAGAATAACGAATAGGAAGCAATGGGTTTCAATGCTATTGGTCATGATTTTTGTCAAATCATACCCTTAATTATTCGTTATTTCCCAATTCTTCCCAATACCCGGCAGCACGGCAGGTCTGCGGGATTACAATTGTGCCGCCAACTATATTTGCCACGGCAAAGATCTCGTACACCTGGGCAGTGGTGATCCCTATTTCATAGCATATTCCAGGATGGTACTTGATACAATCATCACAACGCAGCACCCGCCGCGGCGGACAACCAAACCAAACATTTCCTTCGTCTTTGTATCAGGTACACCATTTTCATAAGTGCTGGTATCGAGGTTCCAAAGTCATTTCAACACAAGATTGTTTTTGCTGAAGATTACCTGATTCATTCGGGTGCGTTGATCGTTGAATTCCTTTACCTATGAAGGTATAATAGTGTGTTTTGTTCAAAGTTACCGGTATGAAGATGAAATGATAGATAGCAGTGCCCCCAAAAGCCAGTCTGCGGTGATTTCACCAGGTAGTCAAGCCGTATTTGCATCTTATAAATTTTCTTGTATGGCGGCCGGTTTGTATATTATCTTGTAGAGTGTTTATAATAATATCAATTGATTCGAAACTCAAACCCTCTTTATGAAAAATAAAATTATAGTGGTCCTTGGTTTATTTGCATTTGTCATTATTGGAATTGCCGCCACGAAACCAGTATCGAATAAAGAAAGAAACCTGAAAGTGTTGCCAAAGGATATCAGCAATGCAGACCTTGACTCTGTAATGGAAGGTTATTCAAAAGCCCTGAATGTATCCTGTGAGTTTTGTCATGCAGAAAGTAAGACCATAAAGGATGATATAGATTATGCAAGCGATGATAAACCTGAAAAAGAAATTACAAGGATGATGATGAAATTAACCGCCGCAGTGAATAAAGATTATTTTGATTACACCATTGTTTACAAAGCTGGTGAGACAATGGCAGTTTCGTGTTATACCTGCCACGATGGCTTCCCCAGACCTGATCTTAAACACGCAAAAAAGGATTAGTATTTCTTTCATGTTCTGGCACAAAGAAACTCCGATAAAGATACTGGTATTATTACCTGATGAGTAAGCACTTTTGCTCGATTTTCCTATAAATCAGTCCTTTATTACACTACTGGGTACAACATGCCGTTTAATAATTGATTCAAAATAAGTGTAAATCTTATCCTATCAAAACCATTATTCATGAACTGGCATGACGCCATAGGAATTTTATCAACAATTGCTCTTTTCGCACCTGTATGTGTTATTGTCGTAACTAAATTGATCCGTTACAAACAATATCTTCCTTTGTTTATTTGGTGTGTCCTTGCATTTGGTTTCAACCTGATGACCGAGCACCTGGTAAGTGTTCCAAAAACCATTGAACGGTATTATGGCATTATCAATAATCTTACAGACATGCCTCTTATCCTTGCATTCCTGATATTCCAGGTGGCCTCTTCTTCCCAAATAAAGACAATGAAAATATTACTGGCAGCATTTATTGTTTTTGAGGTCATTTTGATCGCAATGTTTGGCATGACTATTAAAACAATAACACTAACGATCGGACCAGGGCTGCTGATAGTGTTTGGATATTCGTTAGCCTATTTTGTTTATACCGTCAAACGTAGTTTTGTTCATAATAAGTTTATAGGGAAAGCTATTATAGCATCAGCTCTCAGCTTTGCCTATGGTTGCTTTATCATTATATACGTAATGCACTATGTGATCGCCTTGCCTGATATTGAGAGCCTTTTCCTTATTTATTATTTTATTACTATAATTTATTGCGGTATCCTCTCAGTTGGTCTTTATATAGATAGCAAAAGAAAAAAGAAATTATATGAGCTATTGATCACCCGTAGGGAATTAATGAGCTTTTTTGCAGACGAAAAAAAACCGGCTAACCCAAAAAGAATAACCGGTGAATGGAGATTAAATTAATATTTTAGAAACAATATTTTCCTTCACTTATCATTTTATCAGCTATTCTACGTCTTGCATCCTTGGTATTAAATGGTTCTGCTTTTGTAAATCTTTTCAAGCCCATTAATATCATGCGTTGCTCATCTCCTTCGGCAAATGAATTGATCGCGTCTTTACCAAACTTATTCACATTATCAGCGGCATCATATAAATAGGTACGCATAATGTCAATATGATTGGCGCTGGCTGCTTCTCCTTTTTGATCAACCATCTTCATCACACGTAATAAAACACTTTCTGCATTAAATGTTTCAATGGCCATGTCGGCAAGATTCATCAATACCTCCTGCTCATTCTCAATTTTCATCATCAGCTTTTGAACTGCTGCACCGGATGCCATTAATATCGCTTTCTTAAGATTAGCGATCAATTTTTTCTCTTTCACAAATGTTCCTTCTTCTTCAGCGCCGAAATCCGGAATGCTCATCAATTCTTTTTGTACAGACATCGCTGGTCCCATCAGGTCGAGTCGTCCCTGCATAGCTCTCTTCAACGTCATATCAAGTGTAAGCAGGCGATTGATCTCATTTGTACCTTCATATATCCTGTTGATACGACTATCCCGATAAGCTCTTGAGATATTATACTCAGCGCTGAAACCATTACCCCCATGGATCTGCACGCCTTCATCAACCACGAAATCCAATACTTCGCTTCCAAAAACTTTCAGCATGGCGCATTCGATCGCATATTCTTCCGCGCCACCCAATAATGCCTCATTAAACGGTTTACCGGCAGCAAGTAATTCATGCTCTTTTTTATCGATCCAGTTTGCCGTGCGGTACAATGCACTTTCACCAACAAATATCTTAATTGCCATTTCAGCGATCTTATGCTTGATAGCACCAAAATTTGCAATTGGTTGTTTGAATTGTTCTCTTGTTTTCGCATACTGCACCGAATCTGTTGCTGCTCTTTTTGAACCACCCAATGCTGCGGCCGCTAATTTCAAACGACCAATATTTAAAATATTAAAAGCGATCTTATGACCTTTGCCAATTTCTCCCAATAAATTTTCTACCGGTACTTTACAATCCTGGAAATATAATTGAACCGTTGATGACCCTTTAATTCCCATCTTATGTTCTTCGGGGCCCTGTGTAAAACCTTCAGTTCCTCTTTCAATAATAAACCCTGTAAATTTATCGCCATCAACTTTTGCAAATACAGTATACACATTTGCAAACCCTCCATTTGTGATCCAGCATTTTTGTCCATTGATCAAATAAAACTTTCCATCGTCGCTGAGTTTTGCAGTTGTTTTAGCTCCGAGTGCATCACTTCCGCTATTTGGTTCGGTTAATCCGTATGCTCCCGCCCATTCACCAGTGATCAGTTTTGGAATATATTTTTTCTTTTGTTCAGGAGTACCGAAATATAAAATTGGTAACGTACCAATTCCCGTATGTGCAGCAATAGCAACTGAAAAAGAATGTCCTGCACCGAGATATTCATTCACGATTGTCGATGTAACAAAATCCTTTCCCAAACCTCCATATTCTTCCGGAAAAGAAACTGCCAGCAATCCTTGCTCACCGGCTTTTCTAACAAGGCTTTTCATCAAACCCGGCTCCAACGCATCGATGCGATCAAGTATCGGGTATACTTCTTTATCGAGATACTGCTCACACATGTCGCGGATCATCAGTTGTTCTTCTGAAAAATTTTCAGGAGTGAACACGTCAAATGGTGAAGATTCTTTTATCAGCCATTCTCCACCTTTTAGGGCTGCTGATTGTTTTACTTCAGTGCTCATAGTATTAAGTTTAAAAGTTTAGTAGGTTAATATTTAATTACCGAACTGAATTACTACTATCATCGCTTGTTGCGTCGCACTCTCTTGTACTCTTGTAATGCTATTTGTCATATAATTCCGATTTCCAAAAAGTTTGTACAACCTAAGTCACTCCGCCTGAGGCGGAGGACAGCGGGTTATTTCAAATTATCGTACACGATCTGCAACACTTCTTTACAGACTTCAATTTTTTCTGGAGGTACAGTACTTAATGCTTCATTCAACGTTTCTTCTGCCAGTTCCATCGTTTGATCCTGCAGTCTCTGCGCCTGCTTTGTCAAAAAGATCTTATTAATCCGACGGTCATTTTCCGATGCCACTCTTTTTACCAGGTTCAGTTTTTCAAGATTATCGACCAACCTTGTTATACTGGGCTTATCACGAAAAGTGGCGTTGCATAATTCCTGCTGACTGATCCCATCCTGCTTCCACAAATGATACAGCACACTCCATTGTTCAATTGTCAGATTCATGCCCGAGGAATTGAATTTTTTCTGAAGCCTCCTGGCAATAGCGGTTGAAGCTTTCCCGGTAATAAAACTGTATAGTTCGCCTTTCTTAAAATGGTTGTTTGACATATAGTTGTTTATACAACTATTCAAATTTACCAATTAGCTTTGGTAAGTCAAACTAATTTTCGCGAATTTTTCTTTACCAGCCTATGTTTCCTCTTTCTTCCTGATTACCATTGTTTATTTAGATTTGCCTTAACGCATGATTCTCGTTTATATAAGTATTGTCCTGTTTGCTCTCTATTCCTTACTGATATTATATTATCATAATGGCTGGCAGGAATTAAAGCCCTATTCCCAACCTGGCCAGGAGGCCCTTATAAAGATCTCGGTAATAATTCCAGCGCGGAATGAAGAAGAGAATATTGGAAAGCTTTTATCTTCGATTGAAAGACAAACCTATCCGAAACATCTTTATGAAGTCATAATTATTGATGATCATTCCACAGATAATACAGCAACGATAGTAAACACTTTTTCATTTGCTAAGCTTCTAAGACTTGAATCCCACAATATCAATTCGTATAAAAAGAAGGCAATTGAGACAGGTATTGCTGCAGCTTCGGGTGATCTGATCGTTACAACCGATGCCGATTGTATTGTACAGGAAAACTGGTTAAGAACAATTGCAGCATTCAAAGAAGATACAAAGGCCGTTTTTCTTACTGCCCCGGTTGTGATGGAAAACGATTCAACACTTTTACAAACATTTCAAGCACTTGACTTCCTTGTATTACAGGGCATCACGGCGGCATCAGCACAAAAAAAAATTCATAACATGTGCAACGGCGCCAATCTTGCTTATGAAAAAAAAGCTTTTCTTGATGTAAATGGTTTTGCCGGTATTGATCATATAGCTTCCGGCGATGATATGTTACTAATGCAAAAGTTTGCGCAACGGTTTCCTGAAAAAATTTCTTATTTGCTATCAAAAGATGCTATCGTTACTACAAAAGCATCAAAAACATGGAAAGAGTTTTTTAGCCAACGCATTCGCTGGGCAAGCAAAGCCACGAATTACAATGATATAAAGATCTTCTCCACCTTATTTCTTGTCTACTTTCTTAACTGTGCTCTGTTAGCATTATTTATAACAGGCTTCTGGATACCTTTTTTGTGGTTGGGTTTGGCCGGTATCCTTGTTGTAAAAACGATCATTGAATTAATATTCCTCTATCCTGTTGCAGGATTTTATAATAAACAAAAACTACTACGCTTATTCCCCTTTTTTCAACCATTGCATATTGTATATACTGTTATTGCGGGTTGGCTTGGGGTCTTTGGAAGTTTTGAATGGAAGGGTCGCCGGGTAAAATAGTTTGGTTGTATCTTTCCCTCGCATGAGTATTGCATCAACATTATTACAGCAGGCTGCATGGAAGCGTTTGAAAAAAAACAAAGGTGCTATTGCGGGTCTTATCATTATTATTCTTGCAATATTCACAGCGATCTTTTCTTATTTCATTGCCCCTGATTCATCACCCTATGCAAACAGGATAATTCTTGAGATACGAAAACAAAAGCCCGGTTTCAAAAAAACATTTTTAAAAGTTCCGAAAGAAACAACTGCAAAGACCGGCTTCTTAAATCATTTATTGCATGGATCGGATGATAAATATGAATTTATCCCGATCAATGGTTATCATTCTATTCATAAAGATTCGATCGTTGCTTTAAAATTTATTGATGATGGCGTGGAAGAAGAAAGAACATTTGCAATCAATGAACTGCCGGCATCATTTACTACAATAAAAAAGTTCTGGTTAGGCACCGATAAGTTTGGTCGTGATATTTTAAGCCGGATCATTATTGGTACAAGGGTAAGCTTAAGTGTCGGACTAATTACTGTGATCATCTCTCTTTCTATTGGTGTATTACTCGGTTCACTGGCTGGTTATTTCCGGGGAAGGATTGACAACATTATAATGTGGCTCACAAATATCATTTGGAGCATTCCCACTTTGCTACTTGTGTTTGCTATCACTTTTGCATTAGGAAAAGGGTTTTGGCAAGTATTTATAGCGGTAGGTCTAACCATGTGGGTAAACGTGGCCAGGCTCGTTCGCGGACAGGTTTTATCAATACGGGAATTGGAATATATTGAAGCAACAAGAGTTCTCGGTTTCTCACATTTCAGAACGATCTTTCGTCATATACTTCCAAATATCATGGGACCTGTTTTGGTTATTGCTGCATCTAATTTTGCATCAGCCATTGTTATTGAAGCTGGCTTAAGTTTTTTGGGAGTGGGGGTACAACCTCCTCAACCAAGCTGGGGATTGATGATAAAAGAAAATTATAGTTTCATAATAACACAAAACCCGATGCTTGCGTTGGCACCGGGCTTCGCTATAATGTTATTAGTGCTGGCTTTTAATTTACTGGGTAATGGACTTCGTGATGCTCTAGATGTTCGTTAATTGATTACGGCTTTCTTGTATATCGATAACTACCGGTCCATGTATTAGTGGCTTTTGTTTTGGATGTAACAGTAACAGTTGTTACACAAACGACACTCGTTGGCGTGCCGGTTATTGTAAAAGCCGTAGTAGGCGCAGTCGCGGATTTTGATTCAGTAAAAAAATTTGTAGTTGATCCATCCGGGGCCACTTTCACATCAATAGTGACGCCTTGTGGAGGCATAGCAGATGTAATGGTAACTGTAAGTGGAAAATCGTTTTGCGGTGCAGCAGGCTGAGTTGAACCTGCAGGGGGGTTCAACGTAACGGCAAGGTTAGCTTCGGTTGTACCTCCTCCACCGCCACCGCCACCTTTGTCAGAGCAACTTCCGATACCTAATATAATTACAGGCACTATCAATATTTGTAACAAAACTTTCTTCATAAAAAAAACCAGTTTAAACGAAAATTAAAGGTAAGATTATTTCATGTATTGAGGAAACCGTAGAGTCTTTAAGTAATTTTTACAGTGCGGCTAAAACTTTCCTCAAGCGAAATAAAAGTCTCCGTCCTTTCGATCCCTTTTATTTTTTGAAGTTGATCATGCAACACCATTTTTAACTCCCCGATATCCCTGCATACAACTTCTGCAAACATGCTATAATTACCTGTTGTGTAGTTTAATCGTACAATCTCGGGCATTTTACCCAATTCTTTTGCCACGGCATCATACATGGAGCTTTCTTTTAAATAAATTCCTATAAAAGCTATTACATCATACCCCAATTTTTTAAAATCTACATTAAATCTTGTTCCTTTTACTATTCCTGAATCCTGTAATTTTTTTATACGTACATGGATCGTTCCAGCGGATACAAAAAACTTTTTTCCTAATTCAGCGTAAGAAACATTGGCATCATTCATCATATGATGAATGATCTGGTGATCCAATTTGTCAAGATTTAATTTAGAAGTCGTTTCCATATCTTATTTTTAAATAAATTCAATGAATTGCAATTTAATTGAATAATATCTAATTTTTTAAAATAATTGTTGAATATTTTGGAACGAAAAGGTCAAACGGCCTATTTTTGTTCTATCAAGCTCTTTAACACGGATTAATAGATTATAAATGGATTTCACAGATTGAATCAGGGAAATCCTTATACAATAATCAGTGCAATCCGCGATTCATACTGTGGGGTGATGAAATGGCGTAAGCCCGGCAGACATGCCCTCTCGTCTCGGGGGTGGAGATAACAGGATAAACGAAAAGTAGAGCCGACGTTACCAATGGTAAGGCCGACCAGGGTTGACCACTAAACTTTGCTTTTTAGCTAACTTCTCCGTGGAGGTTCGAACCCTCCCCCTACAGCTACTATTCTCTCATGTGATTGTTTGCCTTTCTGTTTATACAGGAAGGCTTTTTTGTTTTTTGAAATATCATGATCAGGAGCAGCTTTTCGTCTACCTGCTCCCTGCCCCGATTCAATCGGGGCCCCTACAGCTACTATTCTCTCATGTGATTGTTTGCCTTTCTGTTTATACGGAAAGGCTTTTTACTTTCTGCTACCTTTGCCGCCCATGGGCCAAAAAAAACTTATTCGCTTTGCTGAATTAAAAACTTTTCCCAACGTGCTTCAATACCCTGAAGGCATGAAAGGAAAGTGGAAAGAATTTTTCAATAACGACAATCCGATCACGCTGGAATTAGCCTGCGGAAAAGGTGAATATGCTGTTGGGCTGGGAAAACTTTATCCTCAAAAGAATTTTATTGGGATCGATCAAAAGGGGAATCGGATTTGGGTAGGCGCAAAAAAAGCCTTGCAACTTCAACTTTCAAATGTTGGTTTTCTTAGAATTCAAATTGATCGTATTACTGAATATTTTGCATCTGATGAAGTAAAAGAGATCTGGATCACTTTTCCTGATCCACAATTAAGAACTGGCAAGGCTAAAAAAAGACTGACACATCCAAAATTTCTCAGGCTTTACAAGCAATTTCTTGCCAAAGATGGTTTTATTCATTTAAAGACCGACAGTCCGCATTTATACCGTTTCACGAAAATCATAATTGAAAAATACAGTTGTGGTCTTATTGAAGACGCAGATGATCTTTATAGCAATGAAAGTATCGGTGATGAATTGAAAATTAAAACACATTACGAATCATTGGATATTGCCGGAAGTAACAGGATACATTATTTAAAATTCTCTTTGCCCGAAAGCTTTCCTGGCAAAGGAAAAGACAAAGAACTGCAGGAATTTTTGAAAGAATATGAGTCACGCTGAATTAATAGAAGGAATTCATTTTTACATAAATAAAGATGGTTACATAGTTCTTACCGAAAAATACCATCTTGAAAAAGGTTTTTGTTGCGGTATGGGTTGCCAGCATTGTCCTTACCAGTACAAAAATGTGGAAGAGCCACGACGTTCTTTGCTCCTTGATCAAAAAAATAAGCAAGCAAAATAATCCCCTCTTTTGTTTGGTTGAACATCAGAGTTTCGAATCTTCCCAGCCTTAACCCCTGCTTATTTTATATATCATGAGTGGCACAAAGTCTGCATTACAAATCCCGGAGAAAAATAAGAGTTATGAAAAGAATGATAGTTATAGCAGGAATACTTGTCTTCTTAGGGACAACAGGGTTCGGCCAGCAAAAAAAACTTAAAGATCTCATCGGCCGCTGGGAAATAGTAGGTGAGCAAAATGATAGCGCCAGTCTTGAAGTGATAGACAGCACGACAATAATTTTAAATTATATGGGAGAGAAAAAAAAGATCATTGAATATAAAATTGATTTTCAAAAATCTCCTATCTGGTTTGATTTCTCAACTGGAGATAGTAGCTCAACCGTTGTTGTAAAGAGTCTTTTAGAGATCATGAATGATAGCATGATCAAATGGCAACTTTTTGTCGACGAAGACCGCACGGCTCATTTTTCATCAACAAAAGGAGAACTATATTATTTGCGAAAAACAAAACCAGTTACCAGCAATGCGATTGTAGCTAACTAAGTATTTCGTAAGAGACGCTGGTTTTCTATCTTTACGGGATGACAAGGTTAAAATCAGTAAAGCCTTCAGGTAAAAAGGATGAAAGTTTTTTTGAGCTTGTTTACGAAGTAGCAAGACAAATACCGAAAGGAAAAGTGACCTCATACGGTGCTATTGCTGCATGTCTTGGCACCAGATCATCAGCAAGAATGGTGGGTTGGGCAATGAATGGTGCAGGTAAAATAAAACCAAAGATACCTGCACATCGTGTCGTTAATCGTATTGGGTTGCTTAGCGGCAAACATCACTTTTCACCGCCTGGTTCAATGGAAAAATCATTAAAGAAAGAAGGAATAAAAGTGAAGAACGACAAGATCGTTGACTTTGAAAAACACTTTTGGGACCCGTTAAAAGAACTGGGCTTCTAATTATAATAAGGACTTATCATAAAATAAACTACTACTCCAGTTACTGCCACATAAAACCAGATCGGCCACGTGATCCTGGCCAGTTTTTTATGTCTTGCAAATTCCCCGATCATCGAACGATAAGCCGTAAATAGAATAAAAGGAAGGATAATAGCTGCGAGGACGATATGCGTTCCTAAAATAAAGTAGTAGATATAGCGGATCGTTCCTTCGCCGCCGAACTTTGTTTCGCCTGTAAATAAATGATGACAGATATAACTTACTAAGAAAAGACAGGAAAGAATGATCGCAGTGATCATGATCCTTTTATGCAAGAGATATTTTTTACTTTTAACAGTGATCAATCCCAACAGTAATAAAACAGAAACAGTTGAATTAATGGTTGCATTGATCTTTGCAAAAATGCGTTCATCGAACCCAAGTTGCACATCCAGCTTTACTCTTCCAAGTGCTACCACCGCTCCAAAGACAATCACAGATACTGCTATTATAAGAATTCTTGCTCTTGCATCATTCTTTTTCCAAACTGCAGGTAGCATATTATTTATTCCTTGTTTTTCTTAATACAACTAAAAATATTCCCAGGCCAACCAATGTGAGTAAAAAAACAACTCCAAGTAATTCCAGCTTACCATCGAAGAAGCTTTTCTTCTTTTTGTCTTTCTCCAGCATTAATAAAACAATGTCTTCGGAAAGTTTACTAAGATCCTTTTCTTCTACTCCGTGGTACGTCCGTGGATTCCCGAATTCATCTCTTGGCATTCTTACCACCCTATCCCTGTCGATCAGTACTATTATGTCCGTATGAAAAAATCCTGTGTCCACGCCTTGCGGGTCCTGCACGGAAAGATTCATGTGTTTTAATGAAAGATCATAGATGGTTTTTTTATCCCCGGTAAGTAACCACCAGTTTTCAGGATTTATCTGAAACCGATCCGCCCATTTCTTTAAAGCGGCAACAGAATCTCTGTCCGGGTCAACACTGAAAGAAAGAAACTGTACAAAGTCAGCAGTGCGGTCACCAACTTTTTGTGATTTCTTAATTGATTCCTGCAGCTTTTTTATGTTCATTGTCATACCGGGACAGATAGTGGCACAATGAGTAAAAAAGAAATTCGCTACAATAATTTTAGGAACCGTATCGCCGGTTTCAGGATCAACCCTTACCATATCATCTAAGGAAACATTCTTTCCTTCCTGGTTTGTTAATGTAAAGTCGGGGATCTTGTGCCAAATGGTTTCCTTTTCAATTTTACCTTTTACCACTCTTGAGATAGTAGTATCCTCATAAATTGGTTTTGGAATATGTATGGCATCTGTGCTCATTTGCTTAATGATAAAATAGGATATCAGGGGGATCAGCACTGCCAGTATCAATGCATATAACGCTGTTTTATTCACATCAAATTTTTTTGTAGAAAAACACTGTCCCGCCTGGGGCGGGACAGTAGCTACTAATTATCTAAAATAAATATTATCAATGACCGCCGCCGCTCTTTTTCTCAATCTTCTTTTCTTCGAAATGTTTATCGTATGAATTGCGAAGGTTCTTATACGAATTACCATCCCACAAAAAAGCCGCGATAAACCAAATGAACAACATCAGCGGCACCACGATCGACATGATCATGTTTCTTATTTCATCGCCAAGATGCATGAACACTGAAACGATATAATATGCTTTGGCAAGTGTTAAGATGCATACCATCCCTTTAAACATAAGAACAAGCAAATGGCTTGGATCGGGCCCCTTATGAATATTATAAATAGTAAGCCCTATGCCTAATTCAATTACAGTAATAACCGAAAGAAGAATTGTTGTTTTCTTTACCCTCTTTCTAAATTCAGCATCCGAATGATGATGCTGAAAAGTCATTTCAGATGAAACCGGGTTTTGTTGATGTGCCATATTGCTGCTATTCAATTTTCAGTTTAGTTTAAATGAGATAAAAACAAAGGAATACAAATACCCAAACAAGATCCACAAAGTGCCAGTACAACCCTGCTTTCTCGATCATAAGATAATGACCTCTCCGGTCAAATACACCTCTTGCCGTCATTATAAGCATTACTATATTAATGATAACACCAGAAAAAACGTGGAAGCCATGGAACCCTGTGATGCCAAAGAAATAACCGCCAAAAGCAATTGGTCCTTTTTCACGAATGTGTGCATGCTCCAGGTCTATCATTCCTGCTAATTGCTGAGCATTCATTTTTTCAAGGCCAGCAAGATTTGTCCCTGGTTTAGGATATTCACGTGCAAGATCGACAAGAACATCGTGTGGACTTGCCGCTAATGCTTGTTGTGCAGCTGCCGGATCCACCAATCTTCCCCATGGATTGCCGCCCATAGTTTGTCCTATCATTTCGATTTTTCCATCAGCCAATACCGGATGTGCACCCGTGATAAGGTGATGCCATTCCCATGCCTGGCAAAGTAAGAATGCGACACCGCCGAGGATTGTCCACAACATCCATTTTATTACTCCGTTCCTGTTCCCATTATGCCCAGCATGAACTGCCAGCACCATTGTTACAGAACTGATGATAAGAATAAACGTCATTACACTCACAAATGCAAGAGGGAGGTTGGCGTGTCCGGCACCGGGAAAAGCATTGAACACCACGTTCGGATCGGCCCAGAAGTTTTGTGAAAAACGAATGGTACCATAAGAAATAAGAAATGCGCCAAAGGTGAAAGCATCACTCATCAAAAAGTACCACATCATCAGTTTGCCGTATTCCAGGTTAAACGGACTTCTTCCCCCGTTCCACCATTTGACCTGTTGCGCTGTTTCGTTTGAAGACATGTTTAAAAAAATTCCAAATTAAAAAATTCAAATTCCAATTATGTTACCAGCGACACCAATTCTTATCATCTTCGTTGCGTCGCACTCTTGTACATTCGGTAACTGTATTCGTCTTTTATTGCTCACGGATTCCACAGATTTACACTGAAATTTATCGTGATCATCCGTGTCATCTGTGAGACATTCTAACTATCTATTTTATCAAAATAAAAAACACAAACAAATAGATCCAAAGAACATCCACAAAATGCCAGTATGTTGCCATTACCTCTACTCCCGTGCTTCCATAAGTCTTAGTCTGGCTAAAGAAAGCTCTGATCAGCATTACTATTAGCGCAACTGCCCCACCCAACACATGCAAAGCATGCAATCCGAATATCACATATAAGAACTGTCCTGCGCCTGCAACACCTTTAAATTGTATGCCGCTATTCCATAACTCCATAAAACCGATCCATTGCAATGCAATGAACACAACGCCTAATATCATTGTAACCGCCATCAGTTGACGATAACGATTCATTTCTCTTTGTTTGAAAGAACGCAATGCCATTTGTATCGTTAGACTACTCAACAGAATGGCTGCTGTTGAATACCAAAACACCTTTGGTGTTATAACTTCCGTAAAATTGGCCTGGCCACTCTTAACAATATAAGCACTGGTCAGTCCTGCAAACATCATAATGATGCTGCCTATTGCTATCCACATAGTAAATTTATGTGGATGAATTTTTTGTTTTTGTTGCATACTCACCGCTTCCATATCACATTTTATAATTTGTCACCTAATAAAGCGAATAACACTACCGGTAAATAAATATAACTGCTGAACATAACCCTTCTTGCTGCTTTCACTTCCATTTCCCTGTATAATCTTACACATTGCCACACCATAAAAAGATTGGCAGCAGTAACAATAAAAAGACTTACGATCCCGCTCATTCCAATAAAATAAGGAACCACTCCCATCGGCAACAGCAACAACGAATAAATTATCGTTTGTAATGCTGTGAATTTTGTTGGCCCCTTTTCACTTGGCAAAAGTTTAAAACCTGCCAGGCTATAGTCTTTATAAGCGATCCAGCATATAGCCCAGAAATGCGGAAACTGCCACATGAACTGGATACCAAACAAAACCCAACCGCCAACACCAAGAGTTTCATCACCGGCCGCCCAACCAATTAAGCACGGCAATGCGCCCGGGAATGCGCCAACAAGCACCGCAACAGCATTTACTTTTTTTAACGGCGTATAAATAAACGCATATAAAAAAAGACTTAATGCCGCAAGTCCTGCTGATGTCCAGTTGAAATAATTCCCGAGAATAAAAATTCCAACAACACCGGCAACAATTGCAAAGATCCATGCTTCTGTTACACTCATCCTACCTGCAGCCACAGGGCGGCTTGCTGTCCGCTTCATCATTGCATCTGTATTTTTTTCCACTGCCTGGTTAATGGCATTTGCACTCCCCGTCACTAATAAGCCGCCGATAGCAAGCAATATGGTCATCTTTAAAGGATTCTCATATTTATCTTCAATACCCGGCACCAGCAAATAGGCAAGCACACTGGAAAAAACTACCATGATGCTTAATGAAAGTTTGATCAGCTTCAGGTAATCCTTTATTTTACTGCCAATATTTAAAGAACTATTTTTTTCATTACTGCTCATACATCATCCTCTCTCTAAGTAATATCTACGAAGAGCCTTTAATTAATGATCCTTGCTTTCATTCTCACCAACAGGTTCTGTTTGCGGAATGAATTCTCTTCCATCTTTACCATAATCATAAGCCCAGCGATGAACTTCAGGTATTTCACCGGGCCAGTTCCCATGACCAGGGTTGATCGGTGTCGTCCATTCAAGTGTATTTGAACCCCATGGATTTTGAGTTCTGACTTTTCTTCCTTTAAAAATTGAATAAAAGAAATTGAACACAAACATCAACTGTGCTGCAAACACGATTATAGAAACAACGGTGATCATTTTATTCAGGTCATCAAATTTGTTGAATGAATGCCAGTCTCTCAGGTCAAGATAACGACGCGGTACACCGGCCAAACCTTCATAATGCATCGGCCAGAAAATGAGGTAAGCGCCGATAATGGTTACCCAGAAATGGATATAGCCAAGTGTATTATTCAAATAACGACCAAACATTTTAGGGAACCAATGATATATTCCTGCATGCATTCCAAACATAGAAGCCACACCCATTACTATATGAAAGTGCGCAACAACAAATTTTGTATCATGCAAATGAATATCAATAGTGGAGTTTCCAAGGAACAAGCCGGTCAATCCCCCGGAAATAAATAAGCTTACAAAACCAATTGCAAATAACATCCCTGGTGTAAAACGGATATTACCGCGCCATAATGTAGTAAGCCAGTTAAATACTTTAATTGCAGATGGCACGGCTATCAATAATGTCAGCAACACAAAGAATGCACCGAGGAAAGGATTCAATCCGGTTACAAACATGTGATGCGCCCAAACAAGAAATGCGAGGATCGTAATTGCAAATAACGAACCCACCATGGCCATATAACCGAAGATCGGTTTTCGGGAATTCACACTGAGAATTTCCGACACCATTCCCATCGCTGGTAACAAGATGATATAAACTTCAGGATGACCGAGGAACCAGAATAAGTGCTGGAACAGAATCGCACTTCCTCCTTCATTCGGTAAAATTTGTCCGGCTATATAAATATCACTTAGGTAAAAACTGGTTCCAAGATTTCTATCAAACAACAAGAGTATCGCACCTGAAAGAAGAACAGGGAATGAAAGTACACCAAGGATAGCTGTGAAAAGAATAGCCCACATGGTAAGTGGCATTCTTGTCATACTCATTCCTTTTGTACGCATATTTAAAATGGTTGCGATATAATTTAGACCCCCAAGCAATGACGATACTATGAACATGGCCATACTGACAAGCCATAGATCCATTCCTATTTTAGAACCATCCGCCGCCTGGTGTAAAGCACTAAGTGGTGGATACACTGTCCATCCCCCCGATGCGGGTCCGGTATGAACAAACAAAGAAGAGAACATGATAACACTGGCAATAAAAAAGAACCAATAGTAAACCATGTTTAAAAACGTAGAAGCCATATCCCTTGCCCCGATCTGAAGAGGAATCAGAAGATTAGCAAAGGTTCCGCTAAGACCAGCAGTCAATACAAAAAACACAAGTACCGTTCCGTGAATAGTAACCAGCGCATAATAAAATTCAGGTTGTATCACTCCACCTGCTGCCCACTTACCAAAAAAAGTTTCAAGTATTGGGAACGTTTGTTCCGGAAATCCTAATTGCAAACGGAATAACACCGAGAATAAACCCCCAATGATTGCCCAGACAATACCTGTGATCAAGAACTGCTTCCCGATCGTTTTGTGATCCTGGCTAAAAATATATTTGGTAATAAATGTTTCTTTATGATGATGGACATGATGCTCATCATGATGTACATCATGATGGGTGATCACTTCGGCATGTCCATGCATATTTGCTTCATTACTCATAGTTCACTTTTTTTAAGATCTCCGTCTGTGACGGATTATCAAAAAATTAATTAGTTTCTTGCGGCACTACTGCTGCAATTTTATCAACTGAATCTTTTTTCGGAGCATTAGGATCCAAATGAGGATGGGCCAAATAAAATTTAGGCTTTTGCTTCGCCATCCAAAAATCAAACTCTTCCTGTGTCTCAACGACAATTGTTCCTCTCATTCTGTAATGCCCCTGTCCGCACATTTGGTCACATGATATCTCATAAACGAAATCGGGATCATTCATTTCCTTCTTCATCTGTGCTGTCGTTTTTGTAGGAGTAAACCACATAGTAGTTGGCGTACCAGGTACAGCATCCATTTTCAAACGGAAATGTGAGAGACCTACGTCATGAATTACATCTTTTGCATTAATGATCAGCTTTACTGGTTTGTTTACAACAAGGTGAAGATCTTCCTGCACAATATAAATATCATCTTTGTTTGTGGAATCTTCCCATAACTGTCCCAGCGGATTATTTTCATCTTCCTTAATTGCTTTGAAATATTTTTTACCGAGCACTTTATCTTTTCCGGGGTAACGGAACTCCCATTTGAATTGGCTTCCTGTTACTTCAACCTGCATTGCGTTTGGCGGAGCTTCCCCTGTTATTCTAAACCAATAGTACAAACCAAAACCTACCATTACTGTTAATACGATAGCAGGAACGGCTGTCCACAACACTTCCAGTTTATTATTATGGGGATAGTAATAAGCTTTTCTATTATCAGACTCCTGGTATTTGTAAGCAAACCAAAAAAGAATTATCTGGGTAATGACAAACACGATACCTGTAATGATAATTGTGATCTTCAGCATATTGTCAACATCATTCCCGTGATCGGAAGCGGCGGATCCAAATTGAAGAATTTTGGGACCATATTTTTCATTGCAATAATAAACCCCTATCAAACCAAGTACAAGGAATGCCAGTAATAAAAACGCATTGATCTTGTTAGTCTGCTTTCTTGATTTTTCTTCTCCACGCATCACTGACACATACTCACTTGCTTTGGCTATCTGGAAGGTGATCAAAAAGCCAAGCAAGAGGATCAGTATAATGAAAGTCGTTTGCATATTCTTAGTTCAATTTATAATTATCGGCACTTAATAATTTCCAGTTTCAAATTTTATGTATGATGGATCACACTTTCTTTAAAGAACGGATGATTCTTCGGAACCAATGGATGTTTTGACAATGTTCTTGCAGTGATCAGCATTATCAAACCGACAAATCCAAGTCCAATTCCCAGGTCATATAACATCATCGGGACATGATCTTTTGAATTGGCCGGGTGTACCATTTGGAAGAAATCAAGCCAGTGACCAAAGATGATCGCCACCCCAAGGATCGTCATCGTTGTATAATTTCTTTTTGCCCCTCTCCTCATCAATAATAATAGCGGCGCAATGAAATTGATAATGATATTTAAAAAGAAAATACCGCGGTAAGGACCTTCCACTCTTGGTTCAAAATATTTTGTTTCTTCCGGCTGGTTACTGTACCATATCAGCATGTATTGGCTAAACCATAGATAACACCAGAACACTGAAAATGCGAACATGAATTTTCCAATATCATGAAGATGTTCTTCATTGGTATATTCCAGGTATCCTTTATTCTTCAGGTAAATAACAAATAAAGCGATCAACGCCACACCAGCTACAAATGTACTTGCGAAAGTGTACCAGCTATACATAGTGCTGTACCAATGTGCATCAATGCTCATTAGCCACAACCAGGGAATTGTTGACATAACGGTAAGCGCAAACACAAGCAAATACAAGGCTGACCAAACAGTATTTGTCCATTGAAATTTTTTTCCTTCTTCAACACTCATCTTTCCTGCATCGGTGCTTAAAGACAGGTTCCTCATCTTTTTACCCAATAAAGACCAAAGGGCAATTGTCAGCACGGTCCAAACTGTAAAAAATGTTTTATTTAAAAATCCTGATTTATGTTTTAAAATGTCATCAAGATGGTCGTCGGGTGCCGCCCAATGATAAATAGAATGATCATTTCCAAATACGATTGCCAATAGAATTGCTCCGCAAATGACGCCGATAACCGGCACTGCTGAGGCAATTGCTTCTGATACTCTTCTGAAACTTGTCGTCCAACCACCCCATGCAAGAATAGTGGCGCAAAGAAAGAACATTGCTGCATTTACCACCAGTAAAAAGTATACACTGTTTTGCAAAAGGCTTCCCCAAAATCTTGCTCTTTCATGTTCATCATTACTTGCGCCATGTGTCACATACAGCAAAATGACAGATACAATTCCCACTGCGATCAGGACATAGGACCACAGGCTGTATCTTTTTGGTATTTCAAATTTTTCCCGGATAGTCATCAGTTTACCTTTTATAATTCTTCAAAAATCTTTTTTATTTCTTAGCAGTTGCCAAACTATCAGCAGCAGCCGGTTTACTATTTGCTAAACCCTGTTTCTCTTTTATATAATGAATGATCATCCAACGCTGCCTGGTATTCAGCTGCGATGCATAGCTTCCCATTGCATTTTTTCCATAAGTAATAGAATAAAACATTTGTCCGTCCGCCATTTTTCCAACTACCGGATCTTTTATCAAATCTTTTGGCGCAGCCTGGTAGGGACCATTCCCTCCATTATATAAAGGACCATTTCCATCCAGCTTTTCGCCATGACATATCCCGCAATTTATCAGGTATAATCTTGCGGCCTCTAAATAATCAACCGCACTTAATGCAGGCAACGGATTCGGAACATTCACAGACGCCTTATAATTAGCGGCAGTCGTATCTCCTATTTTATCCATTGCCAATGGGAAAGCGGGCATGTCCTCTCTTGCTACTGTTCCTGCTACAGGCATCCTGTCATAATAGATCTTTCCTCCTCTTTCTAAAGTATCACTTGTAAACCTTGATGAATCCAGGGCATCGTAAGTCTCAAAGGCACGGCTATAGGCCATATCCGGCATATAAACATGTCCTGCGCTTCTTTTATCCCTGCAACTGCTCAATAGCAAACCTGCAGTAACAATCCCTGTAATAATTACAATTTTTCTCATCCTGAATTTTTTATTCATTTATGCTGCTACTTCTTCTGCTTTCTTTTCAAGAATTTGTTCTTTATCATAACGGCCAAGCCACCAACGATCTTCTCTGTGATCCACTTTCACATCTTTGGCCCCGATACTTTGTAAAAATGATACTACTTCATTGTCATTTGTTTTATTGGTGCATTCTATGGCCATTAAGAATATATCGTCTGTTGATCTTAAATTAAAATGATCTTTTTTCACGAATGGCGCCAACTGGCACAGGTAACAAAAAGTAAGTACCATACCTACTGCAGAAAATAAAACCGTTAACTCAAATGTGATCGGTATCCACGCTGGTAATGAAAAAAATGGTTTGCCGCCAAAGTTCAATGGCCAATCATATGTCAAGGCCCATGAAATAAAACCCAATGCAGTAGCTGTACCAGTGATCCCATATATAAACCCGGCAGTATGCAGGCTCGTATCTCGAAGTCCCATCACCTTATCCAAACCATGAATTGGAAATGGCGTGAACACATCATGAATCTTATAACCTGCCTTGCGAACTTTTTTCACAGCAGGAAACAGCACCGCCTCATCATCAAAGCTGCCAACTACATATTTTTTTATTGCCATAATATTTTAGTTCAGAGTTATTAGTTCAGCGTTCGTAGTCCATTGACTCCCGACTCTGAACTCTTGACTATTTTATGCTCCATGATCATGCGAATGCTCATCAGCAAAATCTTCACCATCCTGTTTTTCCAGTTTATCCATTTTCTCCTTTTGTGTATCACCACTTCTTTTCAAAATATGTTTGATCTCCGCCAATGCAATTACCGGGAAAAATTTTGAGAATAAGAAATAACAGGTAAAGAACAACCCGAATGTTCCCATATAAAATCCAACTTCCCAGATCGTCGGTCTGTAATAGGTAGACCATGCTGACGGTAAATATTCACGGTAAACGGAAGTAACAATGATTACAAACCTTTCGAACCACATACCCACATTCACCAACACTGACATAAAGAAAGTTACCACCAGGTTTCTTCTCATTTTCCTGATCCAGAAAAACTGCGGAGAAACCACATTACAAAACATCATTATCCAGTAACTCCATCCAAGCGGACTGTTTACGTTCAAACGGTTTTCCCTGAATGCAAACCACTCATATTGGTTAGCACCATACCACGCAATAAATAACTCGGTCAAATAGGCAATACCAACTATTGAACCTGTTAATACGATGATCTTGTTCATCACATCAATATGCTCGATCGTAATATATTCCTCCAGCCCCAACACTTTTCTTGTTACCACCAATAACGTTTGTACCATCGCAAAGCCTGAAAAGATGGCACCGGCAACGAAATAAGGAGGGAAGATCGTGGTATGCCAGCCTGGAACAACCGATGTTGCGAAGTCAAAGGATACTATTGTATGCACTGACAATACAAGCGGAGTACTCAAACCTGCTAAGACAAGCGATAACGCTTCGTGACGCTGCCAGTGTTTTGTGCTTCCGGTCCATCCAAACGCCGCCAGGCCATAAAACATTTTTCTCCATTTCTTTTTTGCACGGTCACGAAGGGTAGCCACGTCAGGTATCAAACCACTATACCAGAATAAAAGCGACACGGTAAAATATGTTGAGATCGCAAACACGTCCCAGAGAAGTGGCGAGTTAAAGTTTATCCACAAGGGCCCTCTTGTATTTGGATAAGGCAATACGAAGAAGGCATCCCAAACGCGACCCATGTGCCAGATAGGAAACTGGCCCGCACATATTACCGCAAAAATTGTCATCGCTTCTGCTGCACGGTTCACACCTGTTCTCCAACCCTGGCGGAACAATAATAAGATCGCGGAGATCAATGTTCCGGCGTGACCGATACCGATCCACCAAACGAAATTGGTGATATCCCAACCCCACCCAACAGTTTTATTTAAGTTCCATTGGCCCGTTCCATATATCACCTCCATTGTTACCGATACAATTCCAAAAATCAAAAACAATACAGAAACGATAAAACCGATCCACCATGAGCGGCTTGGTTTCGCCTCCACCGGGCGACAGATATCTTCTGTTACCTGGTGATAATCTTTATTGCCTTCTACCAGTGGCGGTCTTATCTGCGATTCGTATCTGATTAATCCCATAATCTTTTAGCTTTTATCCGCTGAAGGCGGACTTTACTGTTAGCTTTATTTTTAAGTCAACTTTCTCTTTACTATTCAGCTTCCGTTCCGCCTCAGGCGGACTCTTATACTTCCGGTTCTCTATTCCCCTTAATGTGCTGCGGGCTCTACTTTCTTTTCTTTTTCTCCTGTTGCATGGCCATCGGTTGCGACATGTTCTTTAATCTTACTTTCAATCATCTCACTTGTATTCCTGATCTTGGCCAGGTAGTTCACATTCGGTAATGTGTGTAGCTGCTCGATCACATAGAAAAGACGATCATCATTCTCCGCTCTTGTTTTTACCACGATGCTTTCTTTATCGTGAACATTACCAAATACAATTGCGTCGGTCGGGCAAGCTTGCATACAGGCGGTTTTCACTTTGCCATCTGCTAACGTAGTGTTTGCTTTCTTTGCATCTAATTTTGCTTCCTGCAAACGCTGTACGCAGAAAGAACATTTTTCCATCACTCCTCTTGAACGAACGGTTACATCAGGATTCAACACCATTCTTGTAAGATCATCATTCATATGTTCTACAACTGGATCAAGTTTGCCGATCAGCTTTTGATCACGGTTGTTGGGGAAGCTATCAGATCCGGTATAATCAGCCCAGTTAAAGCGACGAACTTTATAAGGACAGTTATTAGCACAATATCTTGTACCAATACAACGGTTATAAGCCATTTGATTTAATCCTTCGCTACTGTGATTAGTAGCAGCAACAGGACACACATTCTCACAAGGAGCATTATCACAATGCTGGCAGAGCATGGGTTGAAAAACTACCGCTTTTACATCATCAGGGTTCTTTTCATTGGTTACAAAGTAGCGATCGATACGCAACCAGTGCATATCATGATAACGGGCTACTTCACTTTTCCCAACAACAGGAACATTGTTTTCAGCATGACAGGCAACAACACAAGCACCACAAGCATTGCAACTGTTCATGTCAACACTCATTCCCCATTTCAATCCCGGTTGAGGATGATCGGGGTATAAAGTTGATTCTGTACGGAAATCGCCTTTATCCGGCGCATAGTCTGCTGCAAGATGTTCCCGGAATCTTTTGAACTGCTTACGATCACTTACAAAAGAAGCCAGTGAAGTTTCTTTCACCACCTCGCTTCTGTTCTCATAAGAATTATGAACCTGTGATTGCGCAACACGATAAGTTTTATTCGCATTTGCTACCGTAACATCAGGAGAATAATAATCTCTTGATGAGCCGTCAGAAGATGAAAGCTGATAAACATTTGCACCCACATTTCCCGCCGCTATTCCAAGCTTATCAGTTCTTCCGTATCCCACTGCAATTGCAATTGTATTTGGATCCATTCCAGGGATGATCAATACTGGCAACTCAAATGCTTTTTTGCCAGGAACCGTTACAGTTACAACAGGTTTCTCGGGATAGTATTCATAATTATTAATATGTCTTTCAGAGCCGCCGATCAGGTCAACACCAACAACTTTTTTTGCCATCGTCATTCCCATCATCACATAGTTGTCCCATGCGGCCTTAGTAATTGGATCAGGTAATTCCTGTAACCATGGATTTGTTCCTTGTTTACCTGACCCTATAGAAACTTTCTGATAAAGGATCAATTCGGTTTCACCGCCTTTTTTTGTTCCTGATATTGCAGCTGCAGCGTCTTGCACAGATGCTCCATTAAATGAGCCCGGAGATACAGCAGTAGTTGCCTGTATTGTTGTGATTACAGGCGGTTTAACTCCTGTAGTATCTTTAGCATTTGTAGTTGTAGCCGTTAATGATTTTGTATTTCCATCAATCACGCCTCTTTGAAGGGCCGCGTCAAATGCAACTTTAGAACCAAGCTTTGTTTCCCAATAATTCTTAAAATAAGTTTCGTAGTCTGTATTGTTACCACTCCATTTTAATAATGAAGTTTGAAAAGCTCTTGTTTTGAAAAGCGGATGAATTGTAGGCTGAATAAAACTTGTATATCCTGATTTTGGTTCCGCATCACCCCAGCTTTCCAGGAAGTGATGTGATGGAATTACAAAATTGCACTGCTGTGTAGTTTCATCAAGGTATTCGTTGAAAGAGATCTTTGTTTTCACTTTTGCCAAAGCGGCATTGAATCTATCTGCAGCATGATAATCATATGATGGATTCGCTCCGTAGATCATTATTGCACCAACCTGTCCGGCATTCATTTGATCAATAAGATCGGTAAAGTCTTTATCAACACCCTGGCGGAAGTTCAAAGTTGTTGACCAGTCAATAACGGAACCATAAGCGCCAATTGCATTGTTGATCGCATTTACGATCGTCTGCACATTTACATCGTTGCTTCCGCTTACCACTACTGCTGCTCCTTTATTTGCATTCAATTCAGCAACCGCTTTTGAAATTCCAGCTTTTACTTTATCATTTAAAACATTTGTTGCAGCATTACCAGCAATAGCTGCGAGTAAAGCTGAAGCAACAGCACCTGCTTCAGAAGGACGATGGGTGAATCGTTCATCCGCATTTGCACCAGTCATGCTCATAAAACTTTCAAATTGCAAATGCCTGCTCATTTGAGTGGCGCCATCTTTCAACTTTCTTGTTTGAGCATATTGACGGGCAAACTCAACCGGATTTAACCACGTACCCAAAAAGTCAGCTCCAAGACTTACGATCACTTTTGCGTTTGCAAAATTGTAAGAAGGGATCGCTTTTTTACCAAATGTTGCTTCATTCGCCATCAACATCCCGCTGAAAGAATCGGCATCATATTGTACATGTTTCAGTCCCGGGTATTTTGCAATGATATCCTTTGTAGTTTCTGATGTAATAGTGCTGGTAAGCAAAACAGGATTTGTAACACCTGCCATTGCATCACCTATCATTTTATCCAGTTGTTCAAAGGTGGGAACCTCTTCAAACTTATCACCCACTTTTCGTTTCGGATGAGTCAACCTGTTAGTATCATAAAGATCCAGAACGGAAGCCTGTGCTCTTGCTGATGTGCCTCCGCCCGTATATGTACATTCATTATTGCCCTCGATCTTTATTGGGCGACCATCTCTTACTTTGGCAAGAATCGGCAACACATCACCATCCTGTACATAAGTTGTTGCATAATATTTTGAAACTCCAGGAACAATATCAGCTGGTTTATTGGCAAAAGGAATTGCTTTTCTTACCGGCGTTTTACAACCAGCAGCAATTGCAGCAGCGGCAGTGCTGAAGCCAAGATATTTCAGAAAGTCGCGACGTGGAGCTGTAGCATCCAGCCATCCTTTATTGTTGCTATCTTCAAAAGGAAGGTCTTCCCGGAATTCATTCTCGATCTTCTTAGCCAGTTCTTCGCTTCCTTTCAGCTCGCCGAAACTTTGCCAATATTTATTTTCGCTCATATAGTTGAATGTGAAAATTTGAAACCTGAAATTTAAACGCTCAATAAAGACACAGATCAATAGTGACATTTCTGGCACTCCAAACCGCCAATATCCTTCACAGTTACGCTATCCATTTTTCCACTTTTGATATCATTATGGAATTTCTCGTATATGCTGTAAAATTTATTCCCTGTTGCTTTACCTGAACTGTCAATTTTATAAAAATCAACTTTTGTCTCACGATGACAGTTAACGCACCAACCCATGCTTAATTCTGAGAACTGGTACACTTCATCCATGTTCGTGATCTCACCATGACAGGACTGGCACTGGACCTTACCTGCTTTTATATGCTGTGAGTGATTGAAATAAACATGATCGGGCAGGCTATGAATTTTTGTCCAGGCGACAGGTTTTGCTTTTGAAGGATCCCATGCAGCTGCATTTTTGGGGTCAAAGCCTGCATAACTATATAATTTCTCGATCTCCTTTGTACCATTTACTTCCGTTCCATCTTCTCGAAAAAGCTTTGGTCCTTTTTCGTAAGTAGTAATCGTTTTATGACAATTCATACAAACATTCACTGATGGAATCGCAGCGTGTTTGCTATCCATTGCTGCACCATGACAATACAAACAACTTATTTGGTTAATGCCGGCATGTACTTTATGGGAGTAATAAATTGGTTGTTCAGGCTGATAATTTTTTTGACGTCCGAAATCAATTAATGCGCTGGCTGTATAATAGCCACCAACAATAAAGAGAACAATTGAAAAAAGAGCGATATAGACTTTATTCTTATAAAAAGGAACAGGCTCGGGGCGAAGAACACCTTCCGCATCATCACTCAGTTTTTTCAGATTGCTGTTAACCTGCATCAGGATAAGAGCAATAATGGCCATGATCAATGAAATGATTCCGAAAATCAATGCGCCGCCACCACCGCCACCGTTTCCACCCTGATCAGTTGTAGTAGGAGGCACGGGGGGTGTCCATTCAGTTATATATTTTGTCACTGCATCTAATTCAGGCGGCGTGATCTGCCCTTCAAAGATCTGCATCTGCGATGTGGAAAAGCCGATCACTTTTAGTGCTTGTTCTTTACCTGCCTTAAGAGGAATATTATAATTAAGTATCCATGCCTTGATATCATCCGTATTACCCCATCTACCCAGAACACCTTCCAGGTTAGGACCCGTAAAATCTTTACCCATTATGTGGCAACTTGCACACTTAGCTGTGAATATTGCTTTACCATCCTGGGCATTAATTTTTGAAAAAGAAAAAACAAAAAAAGTAACGAGTAGTAACAGTCCTTTTGGCGTGAAATTCTTATCTGGAATCATAGAAGCAATTAGATCTAAAGAATGTGGATAAAATCTATTGACCGGTTGCAAAAATAAGTCATGAAGGCAACAAAAGTTCAACACGTTTAAATTTTTTTTGATCCGCTTCCAGACTGGATTTCACGGGTTTTGAATGTTGTTATTAATAAAGCTGATTAAACTTTGTCACTGCTCTGTCAACCTTTACTAAACAAAATATTTTTTGTTACTAATGATTGTTGTTTTATCCGATTTTTGCGCGGCTGCCTGCTTTTGGCATGGCTTGTCACAAAAAATTTTCCGCATGTTTGAGAAATTGAGAAAAAAATGGAAAGTAAATGTTTTTCAGTTGGTGCTTATCCTTTTCACATTTGCGATCGGTGGCAGTTTGACAGGTTATGCAGGAAAAAAAATAATGAATATTCTGTCAATTGAAGCAGATTGGCTTTGGGCGATCATTTATATACTTCTTGTTACCATCATCTGGCCCGCTATGGTTTTATTGATAAGCATTCCCTTTGGGCAATTCAGGTTCTTCTCTAACTACACCCGTAAACTTGGCGAAAAAATAGGCTTACTAAAGACACAGAAAGTAAAAAATCTCCCAGGGAGTCCTAATGGACAAAACTAAAAAGTCAAAAGTTGGTGAAATGCTGGTTTTCAGTTTGGCTTTTGAATTCTTACTTCATTTTGGCCAGCTCAGTTTCAGCAGCAATATATCCAAAGCTGCTCCAATGATTACCGGCCACTACTTTTTCAAATAATTCCCTGGCTTTACCCTTATCACCTCTTAACTGGTAATATGTGCCAAGTGCAAAACCCAGCGTCGCATTGCTAAGTGTTTGCTGGTTTTGAGTTTTTTCAACCAGTTTGCTATTATCACCGGTTTTATACATTACTAATATATCATAGTAATCACGATTCTCGATTATTTCCATGTCACCTGTCACCTCTTTTAAATGCTGTTCTGCATCTTTCTGCCTTCCCATTTTGCGCAATACAATGTTTAACCAGTTTAAAGTCGCCACTTTCATATCATCATTATCGGCAATATCAAGACATTTTTGCCATGCGAGCAATGCCTGCCGGTGATCACCCTTCAGGTAATAAGCCAGGCCGAGATGATAATAGATATTCGTGTGAAGTGTGCTTGTCGGAAAATTTTTTGCATTAGGAATGCCATCTTCTTCTATTTCATCAACCTGGTCCTTTATAAGATCAGCTGCCTTTTTAAGATCAGCGATCGCATTATCATAACAGCGCAAGGTGATATAACGATGTGCCCGGTGCCGGTAAAGTCTTGCATTTGCAGGATGCAGGTTTATTCCTTTCGTATAAATAGCGATTGCTTCTTTATAATTTCCAAGATAAGCAAGCCGGCGCCCATACCATATTATCTGTTCATCATTAATGCTATCGGCTTGATATTTTTTTTCAGCTGATCGCATATTGGCTTCAAACACTTTTTTTAATGAATCGCTAAGAGCGGGAGCTGGGTATTGCTTGTATTCGCAGATTTGTTTTTGTGCAAAACTCATATTGCTGATCACCATAAATAAAAAAGGAAGAAAAAATTTTCTCATACTGAAAAGTTACAACTTTGCAGCTTTGAAAAATTAAGGATGAAACAAATTGCTATTTTTTCTTCAGGTAATGGTTCAAATGCAAAAAAGATAATCGATCACCTGGGATCTTTAAAAGAAAAAGGCATTTCTACGGCTATTATAAGTTTAATTGTTTGTAATAAACCAGGAGCAGGTGTTTTAAAAATTGCTGAAGAAAATAGTATCCCGACCTTATTAATTGAAAAGGAAAAATTCTTTCGCGGTAATGCTTACATAGATGAATTGAAAGCGGCGGGTATTGATTTTATAGTGCTGGCTGGTTTTTTATGGATGGTTCCTGTTGCATTAGTAAGATTATTTCACGGAAAAATGATTAATATCCATCCGGCTCTTTTGCCCAAATATGGCGGCAAAGGCATGTATGGAAGTTTTGTACACGAAGCGGTGATCGCCAATAAAGAAAAGGAAAGCGGTATTACCATTCATTATGTGGATGAGGTTTATGATCATGGACAGATCATTTTGCAGGCAACCTGCCTGGTGTCAGAGGTCGAGACTCCGGAAAGCCTTGCAAAAAAAGTGCAGGTGCTGGAGCACCGGCATTTTCCTGCAGCCGTTTCGTTACTGGTCACACTTTAGATTACTATTTGCATTTTCTTTTGTTACTTGCCGTGCTTGAGGAAATTTTCAGTCTATATTATAATTATTGCCTGCTGCTTTTTGGCTTCAAAAGCAGGTGCACAGTCTTTTAAATTGCGTGGCACCGTATATGACAGCACCAGAACTTACCCGGTCATCTCTGTAAGCGTCTTAACTTCTTCTGGCAAAGGAGCAGCAACTGATATATATGGTCACTATGAAATTGACGTAACGGAGGATGATTCTGTTTGGTTCAGTTATTTAAATAAACCAACGATAAAGTATCCGGTAAAAAAAATTGTTGACGCTTCCCGTTTTGATATTGCCATCCATATTAATGTACCGGTATTGAAAGAAGTGATCGTGAAACCACGCAATTACAAAATGGATTCCATTCAAAATCGTCTTGATTATGCAAGGGCTTTTGACTGGCAAAAACCAAAGCTTAAAGCAAACGTAAGCGGTGATATGGGTGCTGCTGTTGGCTTTGATGTCAATGAGATCATTCGCATGTTCCAATTCAGGAAAAATAAAAGCAATGCTGCTTTCAGAGATAGATTGTTAGCGGAGGAAAGAGAGAAATTTATTGATCATCGCTTCAACAAAGCACTTGTACTGCGATTAACGGGATTGATCGGTGATGCGAGAGACAGCTTTATGCAGTATTGCCGTCCCACCTATGAGTTTTGTCTTTACACCGGCGATTATGATTTTCAATTCTTCATTAAAAAATGCTACGAACTTTATAAGCAGGAGAAAAGCCACAGTTGGTTAAGAAAAGAAAATTAACTTACTTCCGTTTTTAAACTTTGTTGCTTTATGATGAAGCCCGTTATTTTATCGGCTATTTTCCTGCTTACTTTTTTTGTCACATCTTTTTCTCAAAACTTTCTTCGATCAGCCAGTCCTGAAACAGAAGGCATCTCCTCTGAAAGACTAAAACAGCTTGATGCAAATATTGATCAATGGATAAAAGAAGAACAATTAAATGGCGCTACAGCAATCATTCTTCGTAATGGAAAAATTGTTTATCACAAATCATTTGGTTTTGCGAACAAGGAGCAAAACATTCCAATGAAAAATGATAATATTTTTCGGATTGCTTCTATGACCAAACCCATCATAAGTGTAGCTGCTATGATGTTATATGAAGAAGGGAAATTTTTACTCACTGACCCTGTTTCAAAATTTATCCCTGAATTTAAAAATCCAGTTGTACTTGATAAATACACTGCTGCAGATACTACTTATACAACGGTGCCGGCAAAAAGAGAGATCACCATGCGGGATATTTTATCTCATACATCTGGAATTGGCTATGCGCAAATAGGTTCAGGCCCTGCAAACGCTGTTTATTATAAAAATAAAATTAATGGCGGCATCGGCACCCCTTATTCAACATTGAAAGATGTAATTACAAGATTGGCTAAGCTTCCATTATTCACTCAGCCTGGTGAAGAATTTTATTATGGATTAAATACCGATGTACTTGGGTATTTGATAGAAGTGATCAGCGGAATGCCGTTGGACAAATATTTACAACAACAAATATTTGAGCCGCTTGGCATGAAAGACACTTATTTCTTTTTACCAAAAGAAAAACAAGCAAGACTGGTTGCATTATATACACAACAAGGCAATCAAACAAAACTGAGGATACAGGATTCGATGATAAGTTTGAACGGAACGTTCTCAAGGGATTTTCCAAAAACACCCAATGGAACTTATTTTTCAGGCGGCGCCGGTCTTGCTTCAACAGCTTATGATTATGCATTGTTTGGTCAAATGCTTTTGAATGGTGGTGAATTGAATGGGAAACGAATTTTATCACCAGGAACAATTCAGCTCATGACATCGAACCAAATTGGTGATCATTTAATGTGGAGTGATGCAAATAAGACCCGTCGTTTTGGTTTGGGTTTTGGAATTCTTACTGATTATGCAGAGAGAACGCTGATGATACCTGCAGGCTCTTATGGCTGGGATGGAATGTTTGCTTCGCATTATTGGTCTGATCCTAAAAACAAAATGGTAGTTGTCTTTATGCGTAATATCTGGCCCACCGATCATTGGGATTATGGAGATCGAATAAAACCATTGATCTACCAGTCGCTGAAGTAAAAACAATTTTCTTAAACTTGTAAACTATTGAACCGATAAATTCTAAGTTATGGAACAAACAACTCTTGGAATAGGTACAAGATTGCAACACACTCAATATGGTCCGGGTGTGATCGTAGGCATTCGCTATGCCACTTATCTTATTTCTTTTATCAATCATGGTATAAAAGAAATTGATAAAACAGATAATAAACTGGATGAGATCATCCCGGAAAATGTAACAGAGGAAATAGAAACACATTCCGACATTGAAAAGTCGTTGCTGAAGATTCTAAGGTTATGGGGCGGACTTAACGAGAATGTAACGCTCGGTGACCGCTGGCAACATGGTACTATGTTACTACAACCCGCAGATAAAAGCTTAAAGCCCAAAGAAATCCCTATTGAAGATTTTTTTCACAAGGTCGTTATGCTGCGTGACAGGCTTCGTGTGCTTGAACAAAATATTAACAGCAACAAAAAATTGAGTGATGAAGATAAAGTAGGCATCCAGCAATATATTACCCGGTGCTATGGCTCGCTAACTACTTTTAATGTGTTGTTCAAGAACAAGGAACATTGGTTTGTGGGAGATAAGAGCAGTCACGATTAGGCTCCGATCTTCAAGTTCTTTTGGAACATGTGCTGATACCGAATGGAGCATATAAAGGACAAAAACCTATCAGGCTTGTTACAACAAAAACTCCTCCTAATATAACAAGCACAAGTCCCCACGTACCCGTAACAATACCGCCGAAATAGAGATACGCTAAAACTGCTGCAAGCAAAATGCGTATACTACGATCACCGCCACCCATATTTTTTTTCATAAATAATAATTTAAATGATCAGAAAGACTGAATAAGTTTTACAACACCGTAAACAATTGCAATGCATAAAAGACAAACGATTACCAGCTTGAATATGTTTTTCTGCATTCCATTGTAAATCTATACACATATCTTTTTTAGTTTTGTGACAGCAGTCACCACATTAACTGATCTTGGTTGAAACAAGCTCACAATAGTTTATCCATATACAACACGCCGGGCAACGGGTTATTATAATAAGCAGAAATATTTACAAATCCGAATTGCCGGTACAGGTAAACAGCAGATTCAAGCTTCAAAAAAGTATCCAACCGCATACGCTGATAATCTTTTTGTTTAGCGGAGCTCAGCAACTCCTCGATCAACACTCTCCCGATCTTGTTCTTTCTGAATTCAGGTCTTACATAAAGACGTTTCATTTCACAGGCACCTGCATCTTTCGTTTTTGTCAATGCAATACAACCGGCTACTTCGTCATTCCAGTAAGCCAGCATAAGATCTCCATCCGGTAAACCATACTTTTTTAACGGGTCTTTTAATTCTTCATCAAAACTTTGGAAACAAATATCTTCATTCAACTCCTTTTCATATTCACGAAAAAGATCCCGGATCACATCAAGCTCTTTTCCTTCTTCAATAATATGTTTAATGCACAGCATATTTTTTGTTGCATAAAATTAGATTATCTACCTTTTGCCCGTAAAATATTTTTAAAATGTATTCCCGCTATATACTTTTTCCATTGATGCTGCTGATGACCACTTGTATTTTCAGCCAGCAGTATAAAAAGATCCATAATAAAGCAGTGCTTGTAGATACACATAATGATTTTCCAAGCGCTTCTATCGAAAAAAAAGTAAGTCTTGATTCAGACTTGTTAGGAAGAACTCATACCGATCTTGGCCGTTTACGAACAGGTGGTGTTGATGTACAGATATTTTCCATTTTTTGCGGACCGGAACAGCAGCAACCCTATTCATTCGCCAATCGTCAGATCGATTCTGTCTATGCATGGGTCGAAAGAGCTCCGAATAGAATGACACTGGTAAGGACACCAGCTGAATTAAAACAAGCGATCAAAGACAACAGATTAGCCACTATGTTGGGAGTTGAAGGTGGTCATATGATCGAAGATAAAATTGAAAACCTTGATGCATTATATGTACGAGGTGTAAGATACATGACGCTTACATGGAATAACAGTACAAGCTGGGCTACTTCTGCAGCAGATGAAACTACAAAAGGTGATTCGCTGCCGCATAAAGGACTTACTGATCTGGGTAAAAAGATCGTTCAAAGAATGAATGAACTGGGAATGCTGATCGATATCAGTCATAATGGTGAACAAACTTTTCGGGATGTAATAAAGCTTACAAAAAAACCGATCATCGCTTCGCATAGTAGTGTATGGGCACTCTGTCATCATCGAAGAAATTTAAAAGACGACCAGATAAAAGCGATCGCCAAAAATGGAGGCGTTATTCATCTTAATTTTTATGCGGGGTTTCTTGACAGCACCTATGAAAAAAAAGCTGCGCAGTTATTAGCAGGACATAAACCTGAAATTGATTCACTGATCGCTCATGGCGCACAACCTGATTATGCAGCCATAATGACAATGGAAAAATATAAAGTGGAAACAGATGCTATCCGCCCGCCGCTTTCATTGTTGATCGATCATCTTGATTACATTGTAAGACTCGTGGGTGTGGATTTCGTTGGTCTTGGCTCTGACTTTGACGGTATTGAAGCAGGCCCAAAAGAATTAAATGGCGTGCAGGATTTTCCTTTGATCACTAAAGCGTTGCTGGATAGAGGCTATAATAAAAAAGATATCCGTAAAATTTTAGGAGAAAATTTTTTAAGGGTCTTTAAGGCTAACCAGCTTGGGACGAACTGAGCTATTCCTCTTCTTTCAATTTTTTATCAAAGAAAAACGTTCCTGTTGGAAGGATGGCTGCAAGAAACGCGGTGGCATACCATTTCAATGATTTGTTCCGGTCTGTTTTTACTTCCCATGCAAGAAAAAGAAATGCAACAAATAAAATTCCGTGGGCCCAGCCAAATATCTTGACGGCCATTGGTTGATGAAAGACATACTTAAGTGGCATAGCGATGCCAAGCAATACAAGAAAAGAAATTCCTTCTGCAATACCTGTTTTGCGAAGCCATGACAATTTTTTATTCATACTTTCTTATTATACTATAAAATCAAAGGCTGCAAGTTATCAAATGTTATCAGTGAAATTATACTTAATAACGGTTAAATCGCGAATCGAACATAAACCACATCGCCGTTTTCCCGGTAGTGAATATTTATAGTCTTCTTATACTCATTGAGAATGCTTTAGCGGGATTGTTGCTTATTAAGCGATCGAGTTCTTCTTTGCTGAAACCTTTTGACACCAATGCAGGATATAGTTGTGTAAAAATATTTGTATAAGGTTTTATTGTCTGAATTTGTCTTTGAGGATCATACCAACCGGCATCATGTGATATCAATATCCTGTCAAGTATTTTATGTTCTTTTGCAAATAAGATCTTCTCTATATGTTTTTCCAGGTCCCAACCCAGGCCATCAAGGCTTATCCAACAACCTTCTTTTGCGGCGAGTACATAGTTGTTATTATCCTTTTCATTTTGTGCATGTACCCAAATAAATGCGTTAGGGGAAACCTTCATCTCTTTAAGGATTTTTAATTGCGGCCAAAGCGCCTTTGCATCACCTGTGTGAGAGGCAATTGTCAATCCTGTTTCTGAATGAGTAATGGCCGCAGCTTTTACCAGCTTTTGATCCATCGCATCAAGCGTATCTGCCACGTCAACACTGATCTTAATAAAGCCGGGTTTTATTGTTGTTCCTTCTATTCCATTTTTATATTCATTGATCCAGATTTCAGCAAGCTCTTCTGCTTTTTGTTCAATAGCAAAAGCAGGAATATATTTATTACTTACTGCGCCATAAAAGCCAGTATTCGTTATGATAGTGAGCCCTGTTTTCTTTGCGATCTTCTCTAACAGCAATACATCTCTGCCAAGATAGGCGGGTGTGGCATCCACAAAGTATTTTACATTATATTCTTTTAGTTGTTGGAGATAAGAAATAGTTGCATTCATTACAGAATCATGATTCCACTTTTTTGAGTCAATACTATCAGCACCGATAAAATCAACAAGAATATGTTCATGAGAAAGCCATGCTTCACCCGGTGCAGCCGTTACAGTGCCTGTGACAGACTGTATTACCATCGCCTTCTCTGTAGAACAATGTCCTAAGAAAAAAACCAAGGATAATATTACCATCAATCGGTTTGCCAACGCAGTGATGAAGGTCAATTTGGTTGTCTCGTTAAATATCTTCTGAAATAAAGATCGCATTTGAATTCAGATCATGAAAAGCAAACTCATTCGTCCCCCAGGGTGTGTTTTGTCTTAGATCTTCTTCTTTCACTGTTCCCCGTCGTTTGAATTCTTCAAAAAGTGGTTTGATGTATTTTACATCAATTCGAATAACAGCACCGCCATTCATTGGGTCATCTTTAGTGCCTGCATGCCATTGAAGATGTATTTCAAATCCATCGCGATTAAGACCTGCATACATCTTTTCATGTAAAAAAGAAAGTTCAAAACCTGTTTTCTCTTTGTACCATTTAACATCCCTGTCTATATCTGAGGATTCAAGAACAGGAATAATTTTTACAAGTTCTGTACTCATTTGGTTTGATTATTTGTTTTCTGTTGCGTTTATCACCAAACGAACAAGCTCGCCAATTTTATTTGGCTCCAGCCATCTTACAACGATCACTAAGTCATGATCATTATCCACAACAATAAAGTTACCGCCAAAGCCATCGGCGGAATAAATATTTTTTGAAACATTCCCCAATCGGTTTTCTTCATTGGTCCACCACATCAGCCCGTAAGATCTATTTGCTGCAGAAGGCTTGTTTACAGCATTCACCCATTGTTCAGAGATCAATTGCTTGTTCTTCCATTTACCTTTTCTTAAAAACAATAACCCAAATCTTGCCTGGTCAAGCGTATTGATAAAAATACCCCCTCCAAAATGTCCACCACCACTTACTGATTCCATCATTTGACCATCAACATTCACAAAAGAATTATCATAACCATACCAGCGCCATGTTGTAGAAGCGCCGATGGGATCCATGATTCGTTCACGCAAAACAACAGGCAAGGGTTTTCTTATTACCTGCAATAATGAATATGCCAGCAGGTTCACCCGAATGTCATTGTATTCAAATGTTGAACCGGGTTCCAGTAATTTTCTGTTTTTCCAATCGTCGATCGTTCCCTGCCTCGGCGGACGGTCGGCCCAATCACAAACATCAAATAAACATCCTGACCAATCGGATGACTGTGTAAGTAAATGCCGCCAGGTGATCTTTGAATTATGAGGCCCATCAAATTTCCCGTCCCATACATATTCATTTACACGATCATCAATATTTTTTATTAAATGATCATCGGTAGCAATTCCTGCGACAGTTGACAAAAAACTTTTTGAAACACTGAAAGTCATATCCACTCTTTTCACATCACCCCATTGTGCTACGATATAACCATTCTTTAAAATAATTCCTGTCGGTTTGCCTCTTTCTCTCATCGGACCGGCAATTCTGTAACCCGGTTCTCTTTCATGAGCTTTATAGTTTGCAATACGCAGATCGTATTCTGTTTTTGTTTCATTTCTAATAGCAAAGCTCACAGCACTATCAATTAACGCTGCATCCATTTTCAATTCTACTGGTTTTTTTGTTTGCCAGTTTGAGTCGGGGAAGTATAGTTGTTGGCCGTAGGATTCCTTTAAGCAAAATGTGAGAGTAAAGAAGAATATAACTGTATAAAGATTAGCCTTAGTCATTCTATTTGTTTTTTTGAGACAATCAATTAACACCAATTTTTTATTTCTGCAAGCTGAGTTAAGTGTTCATTTGTTAGCTCCTTAAATGTAATATCAATTCTGTAATGCTTGTAAATCGGGTCTTTTAATTTAATTTCTATTTGACCCTTGATTACTTCGTTGAAATTAATTCGATCTGGTTTATAGACAGTAAGGTAATTGAAAATATTTTTTGTACTTGTAATGTCTGAAGTGATTAGAACCGGAGCAAAGAAAACTTTGAAAATAAAATTTTGTCGTCGAACAATTCCAAGAAAGTTTTCAAACAAGTATATATCACAATGATTGTTTGGCGAGATCATTGTTCTTGCACCATTTGTTGTCCAATACCGCAGCTTTATATTCTGAAGTAAGGCTGGCTTAAATTCGTAAGAATGTGAAATAAACCTTTCTGTAGTTGCTAAATTCTTTTTATTATAATACTTCACTAAAAAATAAATTATCACCAAAGCGACAATCCAAAATGTAACGACAAATATTAAAATATTTATTAGCGGCATTTTATTATCCTGATGCCTTTCTCAATAATCAATCACCTGCTCTTCTATAGTCTGCGGCAATTCTCTCCATTCGTATTGCTGGTTGCGGAGCTGTGGCTCAAAGCCTGCCTCACGAATGGCTTCCTGTATACTTTTATATGTAAAGCGATGCGGTGCCCCGGCCGCACTCACTACATTTTCTTCCAGCATAATGCTGCCAAAATCATTGGCGCCGGCATGCAGGCAAAGTTGAGCAACCTGTTTGCCAACGGTGAGCCAGCTTGCCTGTATATTCTTAATGTTCGGCAACATGATACGGCTGATGGCGATCATGCGGATATATTCGTCGGGTGTGGTGAGATTATGTACACCGCGGATCTTTGCGAGTAATGTATCCACATCCTGGAATGTCCAGGGAATAAAAGCAAGAAAGCCTTTTGCGTTTTCCGGTTTGCGACTTTGCACTTCCCTTATTTTTATTAAATGCTCAAAGCGTTCTTCAATCGTTTCTACATGACCAAACATCATGGTCGCAGAAGTAGTGATGTTCAATTTATGTGCTTCATGCATGATGTCCAGCCATTCCTGTGCGCCGCATTTACCCTTGCTGATCAATCTCCGAACCCGGTCAATTAATATTTCTGCACCTGCGCCGGGCAATGAATCCATACCTGCTGCCTTCAATGCGATCAACACATCCCGATGATTACTTTTTTCAAGCTTGGTGATGTGTGCTACTTCGGGCGGACCCAGTGTATGCAGCTTGATGGTTGGAAATTCTTTTTTGATCTGGTTGAAGGTGTTGACATAAAAATCCAATCCTAATTCCGGATGATGACCGCCCTGCAATAATAATTGATCGCCGCCCCAGCGAATTGTTTCTTCTATTTTTTTCCGGTAGGTCGGCATATCGGTTATATAGGCCTCCGGGTGACCGGGTATGCGATAGAAATTACAAAACTTGCAATTGGCAATGCAAACATTGGTGGTATTTACGTTGCGATCGATCTGCCAGGTAACTTTTCCATGCGGCACTTGTTTCTTCCTCAGTTCGTCCGCCAAAAACATCAGTTCTGTAAGCGGCGCATGTTCAAATAAAAAAACTCCTTCTTCTTTTGATAAGAATTCGAACCGGGCGGCTTTCTGGTATAGATCGGGCAGTTGCATAATGTAGAAGCGCAAAGGTAAAGAAGAGTAAATCATTCACTTTAGTTGCTGCCCGTAATTATTTACAGTTTTATTATAATAACTTGTTGTGCAGATGCAGCAAATAAGAGAAAGTATTCGTCTATTTGCTGGACAATTATCTGAAAAGATCCCGAATAAGAACGGGACGACGCCATTGCTCAATAGAATATTAAAAGATGATCCGCCTGCGGCGGACGCAACGATTGTTTAATAGTAATGCGAAAGCCGGTAACACAAATATTGTTTTGCTTTTTATTAGTTGTATCTATAAGCGCAACAGCCCAGGAACAATTCATTGAACCGCCGGCAAGACTGTTAACATCGTTTCGTTTCAGACAACTTTCGGGGGGTGTTATTTTGTTCAATGCCAGGTTTGGGAACTATCCAGATACACTCAACTTTATTTTAGATACGGGCAGCGGTGGCATTTCACTTGATTCGAGTACGGTTGAATATTTTAAGATCACTCCCACACCATCAGAGATGACGATTCTTGGTATCGCGGGGACGAGAAAAGTGAGTTTTATCTATCAACAAAAATTGCACCTGCCCGGACTTACTGTCGACAGCCTGAATTTTCATATAAACAATTATGACATCCTTACACAGGTATATGGTGAAAAGATAGATGGCATCATCGGGTTTTCTTTATTAAGTCGTTACATTTTCGATATCAATTATGATAGTTTAAGAATTTCAATCTTTACAAATGGGCGAATGAAATATCCCCGTGGCGGCTGGTTGTATGAACCCATTTTACGAACACTACCAGTGCAAACAGCAAGAATAAGAGATGCAGTGACCAGCAATTCCCGTTTTTTATTTGATATCGGCGCGGGGCTTTGCCTTATGTTGAATGAAGATTTTATTGAAGACAGTAATTTCCTGAATAAAAAAAGAGTGCTGTATTCAAAAGAAGCAGAAGGTGTGGGTGGTAAAATAGATATGCATTTGACGGTGATCAAAGAAATACGACTGGGCCCTTACCGCTTCAGGAATATACCGACGTTTGTGTTTGATGATACATTCAATCTAACATCTTATCCTTACCTGAGCGGGATCATCGGCAATGATATATTGCGACGGTTCAACCTGATCCTGAACTATGCAAAACGTGAATTTTATTTCATGCCTAACACACACTACCAGGATCCATTTGATTATGCGTATTCCGGCGTTGAATTATATTACGTAGATGGCGAGATCGTATTGGGGGATGTGGCTGTAAAATCTCCGGCTGAAGCCGCCGGACTTAAAGAAGGTGATGTGGTGATCGGCATCAATAATTTATTAGGGCAAAACCTACAACAATACAAATCGGTACTGCAGTCAGCAGGACAAAAAATAAAAATGATCATTAGCCGTGATGGTCAATTGATGGAATTTAATTTTAAGATAAAGAGCATACTTTAGATATCCCCTTCTGCAGTAATTGGCCTACTTTTACAAACTTTTTATTATCAGGTTTACTATGATACGATTTGAAAAATTTGTATTGACAAATGGCTTAAGGGTGATCGTTCACCAGGATACTTCCACGCCGATGGCGGTTATCAATATAATGTACGATGTGGGAGCAAGAGATGAAGATCCTGAAAGAACCGGGTTTGCTCATTTGTTCGAGCATTTGATGTTTGGTGGCAGTGTCAATATTCCAAGCTATGATACCCCCTTGCAAATGGCCGGCGGTGAGAACAATGCCTATACTTCCAATGACATTACCAATTATTATATTCAATTACCTGCCGAAAATTTAGAAACAGCATTTTGGTTAGAGAGTGACCGTATGCTTTCACTGGCATTTGGTGAAAAAAGTCTGGATGTACAACGCAAGGTTGTTTGCGAAGAATTCAAAGAGCATTACCTCAATAAACCGTATGGTGATGTTTGGCATAAGATGCGGGAGCTTGCTTATAAAGTTCATCCCTATCGCTGGATGACGATCGGTAAAGAACTTTCTCATATTGAAAATGCAAAGCTGGAAGATGTAAAGAATTTTTTCTTCAAACATTATCGCCCTAATAACGCCATACTGGTAGTAGCAGGAAACGTAACTGTTGAGAAAGTAAAGGAGCTTACAGAAAAATGGTTTGGTGATATTCCTGCAGGAGAAAAATACATTCGCAGACTTCCGGAAGAGCCCCCGCAAACGGAAGCAAGAAAATTAGAAATAAAGGCAGAAGTACCGCTCGATGCATTTTATAAATGCTGGCATATTTATCCGCGTAATGACAAACGATATTATATCGCCGACCTGATCACAGAAATTTTAAGCGGCGGTGGTTCATCAAGATTATTTCAGTCATTAGTAAAAGAAAAAAAACTGTTCAGCGCTGTTGAGTGTTATCATAGCGGAAGTTTGGATGCAGGCACCCTGGTGATCGAAGGCAAACTGGTTAAAGGAGTAAAAATGGACGAGGCGGAAAAAGCAGTAGAAGCCGAGTTGGAAAAAATGAGAACAGAAAAAGTGACAACGACCGAATTGCAAAAAGTAAAAAACAAAGTAGAGAGCCTGATCGCATTTGAAGATATGAGTCTTACTAACCGGGCAAATAGTCTTGCATTTTATGAGTTGTTGGGTGATGCAGGACAAATGAACCATGAATTGGAAAAATACAATGTAGTTACAGCAGAAGATATTTTAAACGAAAGCAGGATCATTTTCAGGCCTGAGAACAGCAATACGCTTTATTATTATTCAAAGAATTGATAAATGGAATTACTGACTGTTGATAGAAAAAAAGCGCCCCCGATCATTGATGCGGTTAATTTTCATCTCGAATTAAAACCTTATGAAAAGTTCCACCTTGATAATGGGGTGCCTGTTTATGCTATCAATGCCGGGGCTGAAGAAGTGATGCTGGTGGAAATAGTTTTTTTTGCCGGCAATAGTTTTGAAGAAAAGAATGTTGTGGCAGCTGCTACCAATTTTCTTTTGAAAAACGGAACGTCAAAGAAGAAAGCGTTGCAGATCAATGAGCATTTTGAATTTTATGGTTCATTTCTGAATCGTGCCTGTTACAATGAAACGTCAACACTTACGCTTCATTGTCTTAATAAACATATTGGAGAGCTGTTGCCGGTGGTGGAAGAATTGATCACTGATTCCATTTTTCCGGAAGAAGAACTTGCCATTTTCAAACAAAACCAAAAGCAACGATTAAGCGTCAGTTTGAAAAAAAGTGAATTTGTTGCAGGCAGGTTGATCGACTCCTATTTATATGGCGAAAAACACCCCTATGGAAAATACAGCAGCCATGCAGCGTATGATGCACTGAACAGGGAAGAATTGATCTCATTCTTTAATACATATTATAAACATGGTAACTGTGTCGTCTTTACCGCGGGTAAACTCCCCGCAGGACTTTTTGAGTTATTGAATAAACATCTTGGAAAACTTCCGTTCGGAAATAATTTTCAAAAACCTCTTCATCAAATTTCATCAACAAAAAAACCGGGTGAGAAATTCAGGATCACTAATGATGAAAATGGAGTGCAGGGTTCTATTCGTATCGGAAGAGAGTTCCCCAATCGTCATCATCCTGATTTTCTAAAAGTAATGGTGCTGAATAACATTTTCGGTGGCTATTTCGGTTCGCGATTAATGTCAAATATCAGGGAAGACAAAGGTTATACTTATGGAATTCATAGTTTTCTCCAGGATCATATTCAGCAATCGGGATGGTTGGTAAGCACGGAAGCAGGAAAAGATGTTTGTGAAGCGGCAATAACAGAAATTTATAAAGAAATGAAACGACTCCAGGATGAGCCTGTAGGTGAAGATGAAATGCAGTTGGTCAGAAACTATATGATGGGTAGTATCCTGGGCGATCTTGATGGACCCTTTCATATTATTGCCCGGTGGAAGAATTACATTTTGAATGAGCTCAATGGAGATTATTTTTATAACGCTATTAATACTATCAGGACAGTTTCGCGGGAAGAGTTACAAGAGTTAGCAAAAAAATATTTAAACCCTGAGGAGTTTTATGAGCTGGTAGTTGTTTAGTTTCACTTTAATTCTTTATAAAATGGGTTTCCTGATCCGGGTTCTTGTTGTGGCCGCCGTTTCTTTTGGGCTGGCTCATTTGCTGGGCGGCGTACATGTCACCGATTTCTGGACGGCTATTGTATTTGCCTTCGTGCTTGCACTTTTGAATATGTTTATCAAACCACTTTTGATCCTGTTCACTTTACCTGTTACTTTCTTTACGCTGGGGCTTTTTCTATTTGTAATTAATGCCCTTGTTGTTTTACTGGCGAGCAAATTTGTCGATGGTTTTACCATTGACAGTTTCTGGTGGGCTTTATTATTCAGTATTATTTTATCAATTATTACTTCTGCAATTGATAAAAAAGAGAAAAAGGATCGGCGGACGGCTTAGGTAACCTGTTACTCGATCTTCATATTGAATCTCGTTGCCTGTTCACGAATGATCTTCTCTACCTCGCTCTCTAAGGTTTGCGAATTATTTCCCGCTTTTGCCTTATTGATCTTCTCATTGGCAATATATGTTTCTCTTTTCTTGCTTATATCCTGTATCTCTTTTTGAATTGCCGCCCTCTCATTACTTTTTTGATTTATGATCGCTTCGAGCTCTGCTTTATTTTTCTTTTGTAAACTATCAGGCAATGTTTTAGGATCAACTTTATCGAGGATCTTTTTGTCATCCGCCTTTGCATCTACAAGATCCCACCCGCTATTCTTATAGGCTCCTGAAGAAGCTTTTGCTACAGCCCTGTTCACACCTGCATACGAATTGACCGAATAATTGGCAGCATCCATAGATCCTTGTAATTGTTTTTTACCTTTTCCATCAGCACCATAATAAATATAGGTACCATTCAATTTAGAATTCAGTGTAATCAAGGCGCTGTCGTAAGGCGTAGGTATATCTTCGGGTTTTGCGTCTGAATTAATATTTGTAAAACTTCCATTGCCGCATTCCCCGAGCAAATTCCAATGTTCTTTTATCCCCTGCAACCGATCGCCACAGTAAATAGTATTTACAATAACGCCTTTCTTTTTTGCTTCTGTACAAGCCAGCGTGTATGAAATGTTTCCCTGTAAAAAATCTTCATTGCCGGATATAAAGATCACTTTGTAATTAGATGATGTTGTGTCCCAATTCAATTCATTTAATGAAGTATGAATTACAAAGCCACAATATTCCTGGCCGCCATTTGTAGTAAGCTGAAATAATTTTTGTGAAAGATCATCAAGATCTGAAGTAAAAGGAGTGATTTGCTTTACATAACCTTTCCGCAGATCGTTATTATCTCTTCCGTACTCATAAAGTGCTATTTCAATTTGCGGCGTTTCACCATTGCATTTCGCTTTGCCCATTACATTTACCATTGTCCATAATTGGGCCTTTGCCTGTTCAATAAGTCCATCCATGCTATTACTTACATCAAGTAAAATGGCAGCCTGGATCTTTGGGCCGCTTTTTATTGTTTTAGAAATTTCAACACTTGTCTCAGTATTTGAAGTTGGAGAATGACCAAGAACGAGGTAAGAAGAAAAGAATGCAATGACAGGTTTAAAAAGCAGGTTCATGGCAAAAAGTTTTTTATAAGATGCAAAGATTTTTCTGATTGCATAAAGACCTTTATTGTTTTATCCGTGTTTTAACATTTTAAGATTCCTTACCTCTTTATTTTATAGGTTTGCAACATGAGTTTCGACCGCAGGGATCTATCCAACGAACAACTTATAAGTTTTTATCGTTCATTACTTTGGCCACGAATGATCGAAGAAAAAATGCTGGTATTATTGCGCCAGGGAAAAATTTCAAAATGGTTCAGCGGGATCGGGCAGGAAGCAATTGCAGTTGGAGCAACATTGGCATTGCAGGAGGATGAATGGATCATGCCGCTGCATCGCAACCTCGGCGTTTTTACTGCACGAAATATGCCGCTGCATAAATTATTTATGCAATGGCAGGGCGCCAAAGAAGGATACAGCAAAGGAAGAGAAAGAAGCTTCCATTTTGGAAATAGGGAACATCATATCTGTGGAATGATCTCACATCTCGGTCCGCAGTTAGCAATTGCAGATGGTGTGGCATTAGCCCATAAACTTAGAAAAGAAAATAAAGTATCCCTGGCATTTACGGGTGAAGGCGGAACAAGTGAAGGAGATTTTCATGAGGCATTGAACGTGGCTGCTGTTTGGGACCTGCCGGTGATCTTTATTATTGAAAATAATGGATATGGTTTAAGCACTCCTGTTAATGAACAATACCGATGTATCAGTCTCGTAGATAAAGCAAAAGGATATGGGATGGAAGGTGTGATGATCGATGGTAATAATATTTTAAATGTGTATGACACGATCAAAGGAGTAAGAGAGTATTGCATCAAAAATCAAAAGCCCTATTTAATTGAATGTATGACATTCCGAATGAGAGGACATGAAGAAGCAAGCGGTACCAAATATGTTCCCCCGGAATTATTTAAAATATGGGAGCTGAAAGACCCGGTAAGAAAGTATGAAGAGTATATAAAGTCTATAAGTATAATTAGTGAAGAAGGTGTTCAACAGATCAGGAATGAATTTAGGGAGAAGATAGAAGATGAATTGGCGATTGGTTTTACTACAGGTATTGTAGTGCCGGATACTGAAGAAGAGTTGGAAGATGTTTATCAGCCGACAGTCAATAGTCAACAGTTGGCAGTCAGTGTTGTTGATAATTCGAAACCTTCTCACGATTCACCTTTCACTTCTAACGATAAAAGGCTGATCGATGCCATCAGCGAAGGATTAAAACAATCAATGCAACATCATTCTAACCTTGTATTAATGGGGCAGGACATTGCGGAGTATGGAGGTGCATTTAAGATCACTGAAGGTTTTGTAAAAGAATTTGGAAAAGAAAGAGTAAGAAATACGCCATTATGTGAAAGTGCAATTGTTGGCACTGCACTTGGTTTATCACTCGAAGGTTTTAAAAGCATGATGGAAATGCAGTTTGCAGATTTTGTTACTGTAGGTTTTAATCAAATTGTAAATAATCTTGCAAAGATCCATTATCGATGGGGACAGAATGCCGATGTGGTGATCCGCATGCCAACAGGTGGTGGTGTTGGCGCGGGACCTTTTCATAGTCAAAGCAATGAAGCATGGTTTACAAAAGTGCCTGGGCTAAAAGTTGTTTATCCTTCCACGCCAGTTGATGCAAAAGGATTACTGATCGCTGCGATCAATGATCCAAATCCCGTAATGTATTTCGAGCATAAAGCATTGTATCGCTCAGTTAGCGGACCGGTGCCTGAAGATTATTATGAAATTGAAATTGGTAAAGCAAGACATGTGAGAGAAGGTGATGAAATTTCTATCATTACTTATGGAGCAGGTGTTCATTGGGCAGAAGACTATGCTGCTGAACATCCTGAAATTTCAATAGACATCTTAGATCTGAGAACATTAGCACCACTTGATTATTTATCTATTCGTGAAGCTGTACAACGAACAGGCCGCGTTCTGATCTTACATGAAGACACGTTGATCGGTGGCATCGGCGGGGAGATCGCAGCATGGATCGCTGAAAATTGTTTTTCCATTCTGGATGCACCCGTGATGCGGTGCGCATCTTTAGATACACCAGTCCCTTTTAATATTGAATTAGAAAAAAATTTTATGGCAGCGAGTCGCATTGATGAATCAATAAAGAAAATCGTTGAATATTAATGATATCTTTCTCTTACGGAAAATACGGAAGGCTACCAGTAAACCACTTTTTTTCTACGACAATTGAGTAGTAATTTTTGTCGTTTGCAAGAGCAATTCTTTTATTTCTGTCTAATATTTAACCTTTTGTAGAATTAGTAAAAATACTATTGACATGGATTAAGTAGGCGTCTTTGTTCAATCGCTTTCAATATAATGGATGAACTTCTATTTTTAGATTCGAATAATTCGAATTTTTTAGTGTGTAAAATCCATGTCCATGAAAAGAACAATTACACTTACTGTTCTATTTTTTTCTCTATTTTATTGCAGTGCACAAAGTATTGCGCCATCTGTTATTAATGCAGGTGGTGGATCTTTTCAATCCGGGTATTATCAATTTGAATGGAGCATTGGTGAATTAGCTCTTGTAGGAGAAATGAACAGCCCTAATAATTCTCTTGTGATTACGAATGGTTTTATTCAACCGTTTATCCAATACCCTGCAACAAATAATACCAATAATATTTTTGGCAATGATGAGATCAAGGTTTTCCCAAACCCGGCTTCAAGCTATGTTGAAATAAATTTTCTTACTAAACAGAAAGGCCGGATCACATTAAGTTTCTATGATGGCTCCGGCAGAAAAATATTAACTGCTGCCGATTCATATTATGGGGTTGGTTTAATTAAGAGAATTCCTGTCAGTCAATTACCAAGTGAAGTATATATGCTTCATGTTGATCTCGAACCTTACCCCGGATATACTTCTAAAAAAGGAGTCTATAAAATTGTAAAGATCAAGTAGCCTATAAATAAAAAAATTCGTTCGATATAAAAGCCATCTTTATGAAACAAATCTTACTTCTATTATTTATCTCCATCTCTTCTTTTGTTTACAGCCAGGTGCCCAATCAATTCAATTACCAGGGCGTAGCCCGTAACTCTGTTGGTAATGTTTTACCAAATAAAAAAATTATGGTCCGCCTGAGTATTCGGGAAGGAAGTGGTGCAGGAACAGTTCTTTATAAAGAGATAAGAACGATAACCACCAATAATTTTGGTTTATTTAATATTGCCATCGGAAGTCCGGGTGCCGACAATACCACAGGAACTATTGATGGAGTTGATTGGAGCACCGCTGCAAAATTCATTCAGGTGGAAATTGATCCGGATGGTGGTTCCAATTTCATTAATATGGGCGCTGCACAGTTATTGTCAGTGCCATATGCTTTATATGCTGGTAAAGCTTCAACAGGAACACTAAACGGAAATGCAGGTGGAGTACTTACCGGTACTTATCCAAATCCATCCATAGCTAATGGAGCAATTACTCAGTCTATGATTGCGAATGGTGTAATACCAACTTCATTACCGCCAAATGGAACCGCGGGGGGCGATCTAACGGGTACTTATCCAAATCCATCCATAGCTAATGGAGCAATTACAACAAGTAAGCTTGCTGATAATTCTATAACAACATCCAAAATTGTAAATGCTTCTGTTACCGGTGCAAAACTTGCAGCGGGTGTTATTCCAACTTCATTACCTCCTAATGGAAATGCAGGTGGTGATTTGACAGGTACCTATCCAAATCCAACTATCAATAATGGAGCAATCACTAATGGAAAATTGGCCGACAATGCGGTAACTACTTCAAAAGTTGTTGATGGATCTATCACATTAGCTAAACTTGGTCCGGATGTAATTCTTGGTTCAGGCGGCGCACCTATCGGGCCTGCAGGTGGCGACCTGACCGGAACTTACCCTAATCCGGCTATTAATAATGGAGTAATTACAACAACTAAGCTGGCCGATAATTCTATAACAACTTCGAAAATCGTTAATGCTTCAGTTACTAGTGCAAAACTTGCTGCCGGTGTTATCCCAACTTCATTACCTCCAAGTGGAACTGCGAGTGGTGATCTTACAGGAACGTATCCTAATCCAACTATTAATAACGGAGCGATCACTACAGCTAAACTTGCCGATAATTCTGTAACAACTTCAAAAATTGTTGATGCTTCAGTTACAGGTGCAAAACTTGCAGCAGGTGTTATTCCAACTTCATTACCTCCTAATGGAACTGCAGGTGGTGATTTAGCTGGTTCTTACCCTAATCCTTTAGTAAATAAGATTCAAAACATTGCCGTTAGTAATACTGCTCCTGTCAATGGACAGGTGTTAAAATTCAACGGTACCCAATGGGTTCCTGCTACTGACGATGTCGGCAGTGGTGGTGGTAGCAATCCAACAGGTCCTGCAGGTGGTGACCTTTCTGGCACCTATCCCAATCCAAATCTTAGCGCCGGTTCTGTTACAACTCCAAAGATTGAAAATGGAGCTGTCATTACTCCGAAACTTGCAGATGGTGCTGTGAACTCAAATAAACTTGCAGACAACTCTGTAACAACTGCGAAAGTTCTTGACGGTTCTATTACATTAGCAAAGCTTGGTCCGGATGTGATTCTTGGTTCGGGTGGTAATCCTACCGGACCTGCTGGTGGTGATCTGGCAGGAACCTATCCAAACCCAACAATCAACAATGGAGTAATCACTGCAACCAAACTTGCGGATAACTCTGTAACAACTTTAAAAATTGCTGATGCTTCTGTCACAAGTGCAAAACTTGCGGCTGGTGTTATTCCAACTTCATTACCTCCTAATGGAACTGCAGGTGGTGATCTGACAGGATCTTATCCAAATCCATCTGTTAATAAAATTCTGGGAGTAACTGTAACAACGACTGGTGCGGCAAATGGCCAGGTATTGAAATTTAACGGTACAAGCTGGGTGCCCGGAACTGATAATACCGGTAGTGGTGGTGGTCCAACTGGTCCCGCTGGTGGCGATTTAACCGGTTCTTATCCGAACCCGACAATTAATACCGGTGCAATTACCACAACAAAAATTGCTGATGGTTCAGTTACAAGTGCAAAACTTGCTGCAGGTGTCATTCCAACTTCATTACCTCCAAATGGAGCTGCAGGTGGTGACCTTACAGGATCATATCCTAACCCAACAATTAATAACGGAGTAATCACTACCGCTAAACTTGCTGATAATTCTGTAACAACTGCAAAGGTTGTGGATGCTTCCATTACAACCTCAAAACTTGCTGCCGGAGTTATTCCAACTTCGCTACCTCCGAATGGAACCGCGGGAGGTGATCTAACCGGAACATATCCAAATCCTTTAGTTAGTAAGATTCAAAATATAGCAGTTAGCAACACAGCGCCAGTGAATGGACAAATATTAAAATTCAACGGTACGCAATGGGCTCCGGCAGCTGAGGCTGGTGGCAGCTTTACCTTACCATATTCTTCCAGTGCAAATAATGCCGCAAACCTGATGTCGCTAACAAACACCGGAACAGGAGGTGGCTTAGAAGGTATTAACTCTTCTACAAATGCAAACGCATTTGGAGTGATTGGAAAAATAACATCTGTATCAGCAGGCACATCTTCATCTGCTATCAGGGGTATCAATAGTAGTACCAGTAGCAACGGAACTGGTATATGGGGAACTCATAATGGATTGGGCACCGGTGTCTATGGAAATTCTCAATCTGGAAATGGTCTTCACGGGTTCTCAGTAAACGGAAGTGGTATTTTTGGAACAAGTACAAATTATACTGCTGGCTACTTTGATGTTTCAAACGCTACAAATGCGTCTGATGCTCTATTTGCTTATACTGTGGGTACAGGTACTGGTAGCACTGCAATCAGTGAAGGTGGAAATGGTCTTTGGGGAATTACTTATAGTGCTTTAGCTGCAGGAGTATTAGGATATAATACTGGCGGTGGGGAAGCTATTGTAGGTCGTAATATAAGTAATTCATCGTCCGCCGTCGTTGGAAGAAATGACGGAACTTATGCAGGAGTACAGGGAATTGCCGGAACAGATAATGGTATCGGGGTACTTGCGCAGGCAAATGTGGATGGAACTTTAAACAGTAATGCCCTGGTTGCATCTGTAGAAGGAGCTGGCAATGGCAACCCTGCAGTGTTTAAAGCGAATGGTTCTAATGTTGCAAGAATTGATAAAACAGGTAAAGGGTTTTTTAATGGCGGTACACAAAACAGTGGTGCTGATATTGCAGAAGCATTTGATGTGACTGGTAATGTAAAAGAATATGAAACTGGCGATGTGCTTGTTATTTCCACGGACAAAGACAGGTCGGTTGAAAGATCCAGCCAGCCTTATTCAACATTGGTAGCAGGTGTATATGCAACAAAACCTGGTGTTTTACTTACCGAAGAAAATATTGATACCGATTTAGAAGACAAAGTTCCGATGGGAGTTATTGGAGTAATACCTACAAAAGTTTGTCTCGAAGGAGGATCAATCAAAAGAGGCGACATGCTTGTCACTTCATCTATACCGGGTGTTGCTATGAAAGCAGATCCTGACAAAGTAAAAATAGGACAGGTGATCGGAAAAGCGCTGCAGGATTATAATGAAACCAGTATTGGTAAAATAAAAGTATTGGTAAGCATAAAATAAATTCTCATAAAAATTATTGTATGAAAAAGAGTTTGATCATATCCACTTTGTGTTTGTGCGTTTCATTCTTTTTGAGTTTGTCAATAAATGCGCAGCAACAAAAAAAACCCAGCGAAAGGTCTTTCGCTGCAGAAATAAATAAAATAAAAACAATACAGGCAACAAGAAATCAAAAGATCAACCAAATACAGCAACCAACAGAAAGTGCCACTGTTCCTGTTAATAATAATTCCACAACGAATGCCGGGCAAAATCAAACGGACAATACAAATACATCGCCGGAGAAAAAACAGGCCGCGCCGGCAACAAAACCATCGTCTGGTTCAATGAGGCCAGCCAAAAAGCCGCCTGTCCCAAGGGGTTAATTATTTCAAATGGAATTCATTTCTCAGATCTGCGATCAAATATGACGCTTCCTTTTTTCCTTGCGTATGAGAGCGATGGCGCACTTCCATAAATTTTTATTCAAGATGATACTTTTTCTTAAGCAACTCCAATAACTCGGTAGCTTGTTTCAGGAGTAATCTTAGATCACGCCGGTTTGCTTTATTGATCCCATTTAATCCATACACCCTGTAATTCCACTCTGAAAGCTCCCGGCTGCTATATGGTTGAAAAGAGGTATTCTCAGCAGGTGGGCTAACCACAGCCGCATTCTCATCCAGCATCTGGCCAAAAAACAGGGCATCAAAAATTTTTGCTGCCGCACTTCTATAATGTTCGATCTGGTTCTCTTCCACCGCATATTGCCCCAGTATATTTCTTACATTTATGTCATATTTTGAAATACTATCAACCACCGTACGATTACGGATCAATCGCAAGGCTCCCGAATTTTTTAGTTGTTGCATCGTACCATCATTTGGAACAAACCGGTACGGTAGCGTACGACCGATGAGCACAGCGTAAGGATATATCTGGTTTATAAAATTGGCAGGACGAGGACTATTCATCATATTCGAAATTGAATCCAGCATTTGTTCTTTTTGTGTTCTTGCATTAATGATCTTTGCAATATTGGCTGTATCTGATATTATGTCATTAAACAATGATTTGATAAACTGTTTTTCTCTTTGATGTTCGATGTAATGTTCCCGCTGGTTCTCCACAAAAAATCCAAGGGTTACTGCCAGGAATAACATTAAAAATTCCCAGAAATAATGGGTCCATTTTTTTCTTGGGGTATGAGTATGTTGATGGACTTCCATAATGATAGAAGTTTATCAAGTTATATCAATATTATTGTTGTTGACCGGCCAACGTCGGTACGTTAATATTATTCCCGTAAAATATTGCATTCAGGAAAAGTTTGTTTGTCCCGTACCAGGTGCCACGGAAATTTGGATCGTCGCTGAATAAAATTAGCCTTCCACTTCCTTCACTGCCAACTAAAATAGCTGCAGAGCTTTTTACTTTCTTCAATGTAGTGGGATGAATATAACCGCCGATAAGTGGATCACTGGTGTACTGCGACACAGTGTTATATGGATTAGTGCTGGGTTGTAAAAACGTAAGACCATTTTTATATACAGAAACTTTTCTGCTGGTAAAACCAAAACCGATGGGATGAGTTGTATCAAGATCAACACGAAAAATAGATCCGCCCAAAGCTTTAGCGCCTTCTATATGCACAGCCATATCAAAGTCCTTGCGCACCGGTACTCCTTTAGCAGTGTCAGCCGGTAAAAGTTTTTCCCTGGTGAATCGATTACGAATGGCCCATTCCGTTCCGCCTTTAATAGTAATTAAAGTATTGCCGGCCTGCACCCATGTTCTTATTTTGTTCGTTGTGATTGTATCAATGAGTGAATAATTTCCTGAAACCATGATCAGCGTGTTATAGCGATCCAGGTTGGCCCTGCTAATATTTAAAACATCTATTTTGGTAACAGGCATTTGCAAACGCTGATCCAGCAAATGCCAGATAAAACCGGCTTCCGAAGCAGCAACGCCTGTTCCGATGATCAGCAATACTTCGGGTTTTTTAAGTGTTCGTACATAACCACTTCCCAAATCAACGCCGCCGGCGCTATATCCCGTTTGGATGCCATATATACTAATATTAGATCCTCTGCCCGCCGTTATTAGTGCTTTATATAGTGAGTCAGGGGAGATCAGTTGTTGTTGTACAGAAATCACCACGCTGCCATAACCAAATTTTTTACCAGATCCGTTTATAGTAGCCGTAAAAGGCCGGAATGCTGATTGAACAATGACACCTGATTGTTGCAAACTGAAAATGGCCTTGTGAATATTGTAATCCGTATTGCTCATCACATAAGCATAATTACTTTTTGCCGGATCCGTCACATTCCTGGTAGCCAATGCTGTAATTCTTTTTCCCGCTGCATAAGAAGTTTTCATTTCGGCATAAGGAAGATCATATGCATGCACAAGGCTCCAGGCAGATGCATCATAAAAAGAACTGTCTACATAAGTGATTTGTTTTTCAAACACCGAGCGCACCATTATATAATTATCCTGCATAGCAGGGACATAAAAAGTCTTTCCTGGTTCAAATCTTTTTCCGTCGGCAACAGTATTGCTGATTACTTCGTACACCTCTATTTCATGCAGCAGCAACAATTCAACAAATGCCCTTGTCCTGGTTTCATCACTGGCATCACCAAATACATAACCCTTGACGGATGATCTTGCCTGTTCTTCCTTTGCGATCCTGTAAAATTCTTTTCGCATCTTGAGCAACATGTTCTTTTCAGTTAGTGAAGCTCTGATTGTAGTTAGCGAAGCAATAAATTGATTCCTGATTGTAAAAGCAAATGTGAGTGGTATGGTATTCGTTTCCTGCACATGTCCGCGGCTGCTGGCCTGCTCAAATAAAAACCCGGCACCGCCATAAAAATTAATATAGCTGCTGCCATAACCGGGATATAATTTATCATAAGCCTCCTTGGTAAAATACATGGAGCCGAGCTTGTCGGTGGCTTTGGAAAAATATTCGGCGTATTTCGGGTAAACGGTTTTGTATAAATAATCAGGAACGATCGGATTATTGCTGGCATCTTCACCAGGGTCAAAATAAAAAGTGGAGTTGCTCCCCATCTCGTGATGATCTGTTTGCACATAAGGCCGCCAGTAATGAAAAAATTTTATACGGTTTCTTGTTTCGGGAAATGTTCCTAAAAACCAATCCCTGTTTAAATCGAACCAATAGTGATTAAATCTTCCGCCAGGCCATATTTCTGTATGTTCCCTGTCGATAGGATCATCAACGAGAGGTGATGCTTTATGCATATTCGCCCAATGAGTATGGCGGTCTCTTCCATCGGGATTGATGACCGGATCCATTAGTATCACCATTTCATTCATCCATTTCGTGGTTTCGTCACCTTCAGATGCTGTTAAATAATAGGCGGTAAGCATGGCAGCTTCACTACTTGATGGCTCATTACCATGAACATTATACCCGAGATGAATAACCAGTGGAATATTTTCCGTGTTGCCATTTACCTGGCCTGCCAGATGGGCTTTGCGAATCTCTTCCAGTCGCTGATGATTGGATGGCGAAGTAAAAATGGCTACCACTTGCGGACGATGTTCAAATGTTTCTCCTATTACCTGGAAGCTTACACGATCTGATAAACGATCCAGCTCTTTAAAATACTCAACGAGTTTATCATGTCTTGTATGATGACTGCCTATTGCATAGCCTAAGAATTTCTCGGGAGTAGGAATGGAAGCATTAAAATTTCCTGCAGCGGGATAGAAATAGTCCGCTTGAGAAATAGCAGTTAGGTGAAAAAAAATAGCAAGTGCTGCAAAAAAAACATTTCTCGTCATAGTTTTGGCTTTAGATGAAGGGACAATAAAGCTAATGAAACGACATTAAAACTTTTCCGAAATAATGCATCCATTTTTTCCTGGAGTACGAGATCCGATAGCTCTCTGGTGATGATGAACTTCCATACGGTTGCTTATTGAAACCGATATTTATTTTTTAAAAGTCCAATCAATCTTCTGCCTTGGTTCACCAGCAATCTTAATTCATCGTCTGCTCTGATAGCCAGGTTTCGGCGAATATTCAGTTTTTCATTCAGAAATATTTTCAAATCTATGCTATCCGTCGTCAGTAACGGCGTCTTATCACTTGCCGCAAACTGCTGGTAATAAGTTGTCTTCATCATCGAATCAAAGCGGAGGTATAATCCATGCGCCAATTCATTGGGGTAACTTAAATCAACGATTTTGTCTCTTGAAGCAGCTGCGCGGTTAGCCATTTCCTCATCGCTGCGATGATCTTCGTCCATGTGCCGGGAGAGAGCATCATAGGAAGAAATATAGCGAACCATCGTATCACCAAAATAGCGCAGGCTTCCCGAGTTTTTGATTTGTTCGAAAGTAGACCGGCTCCAGCGATAGGCAGGGTAGCGGTCCAAAACAGTAAGCGCAAAAAGATCAATATTGCGAACCTCATGAGGCTTATGGCTTTTCAGGTATGCAACAAGACTGTCTGTATTTTTGATCTGAACTTTAATACGGTTGATGATGTAGGTCATGTTTGCTGTATCACGGGCTATATCAAATGCAAGGCTGCGTGCATATTCTTTTACCCTTACTTGTTCGATATAATGTTCTCTTTTGTTCTCTACAAAGAATCCAAGAGTCACGGCAAGGAATAGCATCAGGAATTCCCAGAAATAATGTGTCCATTTTTTCTTGCTGTATGAGCATGATGATGAACTTCCATAGGTGCCTTTTAAAAATTAAAAAGACATACTAATCTAAGATTTATCCTTATCAATTCGCAGATTGTTTATTCACGCTACTTTCTTAACTTGTAAATCTTCTTAGAATACTTACCTTACTTACGATAAAATATTTTTTATGAAACAGATATCACTGCTTATCGTTTTTGTTTTTGTATCAGCAATCACCAGAGCTCAAACAAAAACAAACTGGAGCCCTGAACAATGTTTGAAACTTAAAAACATTTCTGCTGTTGTACCATCGCCTGATGGTAGCAAAGTCTTGTATACAGTTCGTGAAGCGGTAATGACCGATGACCGCAGCGAATATGTGAACCAGGTCTTTCTTTGCAATGCGGATGGCAGCAATACTATCCAGTTAACTAAAGGCGATAAGAATTCTGCCAATCCAAAATGGAGCCCTGACGGTAAATGGATAGCTTTTACTTCTTCAAGAGATGGAAAAAACAATTTGTATGTACTTCATGTTGGCGGCGGTGAAGCCGAAAAAGTAACCGATGTAAAATCAGGGGTCGGTAATTATGACTGGAGCCCGGACGGGAACATGATCGCATTTGTAATGACAGATGCTGCAGCCGATAAAGAAGAAAAGAATAAAAAGTCAAAGAATGACTGGTATTTTATGGATGAGGAAGTAAAACAAAATCGTCTTTTTGTTTTATGGCTAAATAAAAAAGATACCGCCGGTAAACGAGTACAGAAATTATTGACCAAAGAAAATTATAATATAAATGCATTTGACTGGAGTCCAGACGGAAAAAGCATTGCATATAGTCATGGCAAAACACCTGAAGTGAACGACAATGTATATAGCGATATTTCAATGATCGATATCGAAAGCGGAAATATAAAATCCATAGCTGCCACCGGCGCCGGTGAATCTAATCCGTTGTTCAGTCCCGATGGGAAAATGATCGCCTATTACTCTTCAACAGATCCTGTTGATTGGTCAGGCCCGCGTCATGCAAAAATATATTCTGTCGCTGATGGAAAATCATGGAAGTTAAAATCTACTCCAGATGAAAATGGGGGCCTTGCCGGTTGGACAGCTGACGGAAAAAATATTTTATGGACCGAGGCTAATAAAACACTTAACAGCATTTATGTTTTAAGTGCCGATGGCAAGTCGATCGCTGAATGGAATAAAGGAACAACAGATTTGCTGGGTGCTGCTACCATTAATTCAACCGGTACTCATATCGCATTCATTTTACAAAATCCATCAAAATTCCCTGAAGCTTATATCAGCTCATTAAATAATTATTCTCCTGTAAAAATCACCAACATCAATGCAGGCAATGCAAACAAACCTTTACCAAAAACAGAGGTAATAAAATGGAAAGGCGCCGATGGAAAAGAAATTGAAGGATTACTTACTTACCCCATCAATTATAAACCCGGAACCAAAGTTCCTTTCATATTGAACGTTCATGGAGGACCTGCTGGTGTATTTCAACAGACATGTGTTGCTGCTAATTCAGGCACATATCCAATTGCTGCATTTGCGGAAATGGGTTATGCAGTGCTACGTCCCAATCCAAGAGGATCTTCCGGCTATGGTGCGGAATTCAGAATGGCTAATCGTGCGGATTGGGGCGGAAAAGATTTTATTGACCTGATGGCCGGCGTTGACGAAGTAATTAAAATGGGGGTTGCCGATGAAAGTAAAATGGGAGTGATGGGTTGGAGCTATGGCGGATTCATGAGCAGTTGGATCGTTGGACATACTGATCGTTTCAAAGCAGCCTCAATCGGTGCGCCGGTTGTTGATCTTTCTCATCAAAATCTTACTGATGATATTGAAGGGTTCCTTCCATCTTATTTTAAAACTGATCCATGGAACGACTGGAGTTTGTATGATGCACATTCACCATTGCGTTTTGTACAGAACGTAAGAACTCCTGTGATGCTGCAGCATTGCGAAGGTGATCAACGTGTGCCGATCAGTAATGCGATCATGTTTTACAATGCGCTGCGTCGCAGAAGTGTGCCGGTTCGTATGCTGGCAATGCCACGACAAGGTCATGGCCCCGTTGAGCCAACAATGATGCTAAAGACCATGCAGACAAATGTGGAGTGGTTTGAAAAACATATTGGAACTAAAAAAAGCTTTTAGTTTGAAAATATTTTTTGTGTTGCCAACTTAAGTACTACTATTAATCTTATGTTGCGTCGCACTCTTGTGCTTTTTGTTAAATACTCAACACAACCACCACCAAAACAAACTACATGACAAACGAACCAACGGCTATGCTGGCTGCGCCAATCAGCCAGCAAGAAAGAATTATTTTCTTAGACAGTCTTCGCGGCATAGCTATCCTCGGCATCCTGCTGATGAATATTCCGGGCTTCGGAATTTCCTATTATGCTATCAATGATTTTTCGGTTCAGCCACAAGGCGATCTCAATTATTTTTTCTGGTATGTATTCGGACCGGGAGTTTTTGAAGGCAGTATGCGTGGACTTTTCTCCATGTTGTTTGGTGCTGGCATGTTCATTTTTATTTCACGTCTTGAAAAAAGAACCACTGGATTGATGACGGCCGAATTATTTATGCGTCGTCAACTATGGTTACTTGTATTTGGTCTTTTTCATGCTTATGTATTATTCTGGTTCTGGGATGTACTTTATCATTATGCTATTTGTGGCATTGTGCTTTTCGCATTTCGTCGTTTGCAACCAAAATATTTATTCATGGCAGCTGCATTTTGCCTGGTAGCAATGACGGCGGTGGAAAACAAAGACCTCTATCAAAGGAAATCAGTGATACGTAAAGGAGAATCAGTAGCTGCCATTGATACCACGAAAACCAAACTAACTGACAAACAGAAAGAAGACCTTGGGGCTATGAATGAGATAAAAGAGTCATCAACTCCGGAAGGAAAAAAGAAGAAAATAGATAAGAACGTTGCTGCCATTACAGGAAGCTTCCGCGATATATACAAAGAAAGGAGCACTGCTGCTGAACGAAGTGAAACCTATGGTGTGTACTATTGGGCAATCTGGGATGTAAGCCTGTTCATGTTACTCGGACTTGCATTTTTCAAACTCAAAATCTTGCAAGGTGAGGCAAAAACAAAAATATATGCATGGATGGCTATTCTCGGTTTGGGCGTTGGACTACCTTTGTCTTATTTATTCGTGACCTATGATGTCAATCAGAATTTCAACTGGTTTGAAATAACGAAAAACAAAGTTTTTGATTTTTATGAGATACAGCGTTTCGTGCATTCCATTGGTATTTTCGGGTTGATCATGTTAATGTATAAATCCGGATGGTTCAAATGGGTATTTGCATTGCTTCGTCCCGTTGGTCAAATGGCGTTTACCAATTATCTCACGCAATCTATCATGTGCGGTTTCTTCTTTTTAGGAATCGGCCTTGGTTATTTTGGCAAACTTGAATATCACCAATTGTTTTACGTGGTAGCGGCAGTATGGATCATTCAAATTATCTGGAGCCATATCTGGCTACGGTATTTTCGTTTTGGCCCATTGGAATGGTTATGGAGAAGCCTTACTTACTGGAAAAAACAACCGTTCAAAAAAAATAATTCCACAACAGATACGATGGGTATGTCTTAGAGATCGCCTGCCATTATTGTTGTTTAGCTTATAAAATTACACTGCAATAGAAGCCGGGTGTTTCTTACATTTACGGCATGCGACAATTGGCGGCTATTCTTTTTGCGGATATGACAGGCTATACTGCGCTGATGCAGGATAACGAACATCTTGCCCGTTCGAAAAGAAAGCGTTTCAGAGAAGTATTGGAGGCTGCTATTGCCAATCATGAAGGAAAAATTTTACAGCATTACGGCGATGGTTCACTCAGCATTTTTAATAGTGCTATTAATAGTGTGAACTGCGCTATTTCTATTCAACAGCAATTACAATTAGAACCTAAAGTGGAATTACGCATTGGCATTCATACTGGTGATGTGGTAATGGAAGAGGATTCGATTTTTGGAGATGGTGTCAACCTTGCATCCCGTATTGAATCGATGGCCGTACCCGGCGGTGTTTTTATTTCAGAAAAAGTGTACGATGAAATAAAAAATCATGAGCATATAAAAACCCGTGATCTTGGTTTTTTTGAATTGAAAAATGTAAAACAACCAGTTCATCTTTTTGCTATTGCCAACGAAGGAATTATTGTTCCGTCCCGCGATGAATTAAAAGGTAAAACAAAACAGCCTGCAAATCGTCTTGCCGTTTTACCATTTGTAAATATGAGCGCCGATCCGGAGAATGAATATTTCAGTGATGGTATCACCGAGGAGTTGTTAAATGCGCTTACTAAGGTGGATGGTTTGCAGGTCACCTCTCGTACTTCTGCTTTTGCTTTCAAAGGCAAGCATGATGATGTACGGGAAATAGCGATCAAACTAAACGTTGACAAGATATTAGAAGGTAGTGTGAGAAAAGCAGGTAACAGGGTTCGCATCACTACACAGTTGATCAACGCAGCAGATGGCTATCATATCTGGAGCGAAAACTATGACCGGGATCTTACTGATATTTTCGTTATCCAGGATGAGATCAGTGGTATCATTGCAAACCGGTTAAGAGAAAATCTTTCTTTAGGAAAACAATCAGAGCAATTAGTAAAAGTTCCTACAAAAAATATCGAAGCTTATACACTTTTTCTAAAGGGGCTTTATTTCCGGAGCAAGATCACACCTGCTGATATGCTTAAAGCGATCGAACTTTTTGAGCAGGCTATAAAACTAGAACCAAATTACGCTGAAGCCTATGCTTATATTGCCGGCACCTACGCCTAACTTGGCGCCACTGGCCAGGTAAGACCTGAAAAGGCCTTTAAAATAGTTAATGAATACAGTGAAAAAGCTTTACAGCTTGATGATACGATTGCTGAGAGTCATTTGGCTAAAGCCAATGCGCATATGTTTTACAAATGGAACCCAAAAGCCGCCTTTGAATCTTTGCAGAAAGCAGTACAGTTAAGTCCTGCACATTCAGAAGCACATGATGTACTGGGCTTATTTTATATAGTTGTAGGAAAAAAGGATGAAGCAATAAAAGTTCTGGA
>DASUTO010000280.1:0-3004 GCA_036374555.1 Chitinophagaceae bacterium | reverse complement strand
TGTAGTCGGTTAAAAAACATTCGGTTGCTGCGGTTCACCAACTACTCCAACCGTTCTGCCGGCACGGCGCGGGCCGATCATTCTCCAACGCATGTTGCTGAAATATTTTTCGGAAAATGTCTGGGAGAATAATTGAATGGACATTATAAAGGCGACAAAGGCTGCAAGCAGTTTTTGCATAAGTGAAAGTTTGGATTGAAGTTAAGCAATGAAAAGAATATTATTTGAACTCCGGTTTACTGAATGGCGGTGTCTTAGACACCATAAAGTCAGAGGAACTTCAATTATGGAAAGCTTCTGATTTAGAAAGGAACATGGATGAACATGTTCCTTTCTAAGCTGAATAGAATTACCGGAGAATGAACGGAGCGTCGCAACGAAAGCTAAATAGCAGCAATGCCGCTGATAAAAAAATCAAAATGCTTTTTGTTTATTATCACTACTCGCAGCATTCTTATCTGCATTCTTTACATATTTCTCCACCCATGCATATTGTTCGTATAACAAATGAAGAATATTTTCTTTGGCCGCATAACCATGACTTTCATAAGGTAACAATAAAAATTTCACCGTGCCGCCATGACCCTTGATCGCATTGAACATTCTTTCACTTTGTATCGGGTAAGTACCGGTGTTATTATCGAGCTCGCCGTGAACAAGCAATATTGGTGTTTTGATCTTATCTGCACTCATGAATGGACTCATGTCATTGTATAGATCTGGCGCCTGCCAGTAAGTACGATCTTCGTTTTGAAATCCAAATGGTGTAAGTGAACGATTATAAGCGCCACTGCGTGCAATTCCGGCTTTGAAAAGATTTGTATGGGCAAGCAGGTTTGCCGTCATGAATGCGCCGTAACTATGACCGCCCACTGCAACACGATTCCGGTCGCCCACTCCCATTTCATCTAATTTGTTTATCGCAGCCTCGGCATTCATCCTCAATTGATCGTTAAAATTATCATTTGGTTTTTTGTCTTTATCGGTTGCGACAATTGGCATTTCAGCATTGTTTAAAACAGCGTAGCCTTGAGTAACATAGCAGATCGGACTACCATATCCGACATAAGTAAACTTATGCTCACTACCGCGGATCTGTGCTGCATCTGCAGCCGAATTAAATTCAGCAGGATAGGCCCACATGATCACAGGAAGTTTGCCATCTTTTTTGGGATCATAGCCTTTTGGTAAATACAGGTCACCGCTCAGATCAACACCATCTTCTCTTTTATATTTTATTTTTTGTTTACTTACTCCTTCCATTTGCGGGTATGGATTTGTAAAACTTGTTATCTGCCTGTCTGCAATTTTTAATTTTAGATTCTTGATCCAATAATTAGGAATTTCTTTTTCGCTTTCTTTTCTTGTAAGTAACTCTAATTTATCAGGGTTGAGAACGCGAACAACACTTTCAAAATATCCATCATTGCAGCGCCAGATAATATCCAGTTTTTTTGTATTCAGGTCAAACGTGGCGAGGAACGGAAGATCGCCATTGGGTGATGCGCCGGTTGTGTTATTCATCAACAGCTTATTGCCATTGTCTATTACTTTTATTACATCAGCACCAAATTGATTTTTTTCTGTAACTGGTGTGCCGGGATTTGCATAGTTATCGGTTGTGTTTCTTTCCATCAGCTTTTCCAACTGGCCGGTTGAAGGATTATAACGATTAATCCTGGTCAGCTGTTTGCCGGTAAGTCCTTCATTTACCAGGGCGACTGTTGCATTTCCCCAACCAGTACCACGATAACGCATTTGTGTTTTGAAAAGTTCTCTTGGCTGACCACTGAATGGGGCACTCAACGAAAACACTGCGTCGTGATAATCTACTTTTGATTTGATTAATCCACTATCAAGCGGCATGCACCAAACAACAGTTGCTGCTTCATCATCTCTCCATTCAAAACTTCTTGCAACATTCTGCACATTGTCATTTCCACTTGGTGCAGTTTCTGCTGAGGGGAGATCGGCAAGCATTTTTACTTGTTTGCCATTCATATCTGTGATCACAACTGTTGACGGAAAACCAAAAACAGGTACTAGGTAGGAGAATGGTTTCTTAATTGTGCGAAGCATCATGTATTTTTTATCAGGAGATACAGAGATGCTTGTATAAATAGCGGGTGAGCCAATTTTTGTTTCTGCTCCGTTTACATTTCTTACCAATTGTGTCGTTCCATAGAATTCAAAAAGTTGCTCATCATAAGGATTTTTGATCATGTCCTGGAATGTAGGACGTGGGGATGCTTTGCCATAATTCTCCTGGAGTGTAGGCCCTTTAGGCACTGACGATTTCGGTGGTGCTGCACTAACAGGCTTTACGATCGTACGATATAATAATGTGTTGTCATCGATCCACTGGTAGCCACCGGAGATCGTATTCAGCGGTTGCTTATTTATTTTCATTGCTTTTTGTGTGGCTACATCAATAACATAAAGATCAACATGGGTAGAAGTAGTATGAGTAAAAGCTATTTTTTTATCATTAGGACTCCAGCTGATATTTCCTGCCATTAACGGAGAAGGCAGGCCGTTTATTTTAAATTCTTTATTGGAAGAAAGATTCTTAAACCAAAGATCATTGATAAAATTTTGCCTGCTCGGGGCAAAATTGTTTGGATTTATACGCAGACCGGCAATACGAAGTTCTGGTCGTGCTAATTCTTCTACTGAAGGATAACTGTTACTTTGACTGAATAACATCCATTCTGCTTTATCATCAACGCTCACATTGGGCGTTGGTTTTACCAAAACAAGATCCATAATGTCTTTGGGCGGAGTCTTGTAACCATCCTGTGCAAATAATTTGGCAGAAGAAACAAGTAGCAGAACGAAGAGTAACTTTCTCATAAGTGTTTATTTTTAGATTATAACCTCACCCTCGTTCCCTTTCATTCAGGAGTGGGGGCCGGGCATTTTATTTTTGGTCAAGTTTTGTAAATAAGCATCTCATCACCAGAATAAGACTTAATTATTATCGAAATCTCCAATACTCCCCTTT
>DASUTO010000279.1:0-3788 GCA_036374555.1 Chitinophagaceae bacterium | reverse complement strand
TTTCGTTTAATTCCGGATTGGGGATTGCGATGTATCGCAGCAGTTTTAATACGATCGCATATAACAAGATCAATTTTAATGTGAGAGGTTATAGCGATGGAGTTTATAACCGTGGGCAGGACAGTGCAGGCATTTTAATATATGAACAAAGTAATAGTAATCTCTTTTACAAAAATTCAGCAACGCATGGGGGAGATGGGTTTTTTCTTTGGGCCGGGCAAACAACAATGGATAGCGGCAAAGGTGGTTGTAATGATAATGTATTAAGGGAAAACGATTTTTCGTATGCACCAACAAATGGTATCGAAGTTACTTTTAGCAGGAATATAATTGCTGGTAACCGGGTATTTGAGTGTGATCATGGTATTTGGGGAGGTTATAGTTACAATACAGTAATTGCAGGAAACCAATTTCGATCAAACAGGATCGCAATTGCTATTGAGCACGGGCAGGAAAATGATATTCATCATAATATTTTTCACGAGAATAAGGAGGCGATCAGGTTGTGGTCAAGAAAAACACAACCTGCTGACTGGGGCTATGCGAAAAATCGTGATACCCGGAGCAGGGATTATGCGATCGTTAATAATAATTTTAATCGTAACCCGCTTGTGATGAACATAAACAGGACGGAAAATTTAATGGCGTTCGATAATATTTATGCAGGGTATGAAACACTTTTTAAAACAGATTCTACCGTTACCGGGTTCGATACAACTTTTAATGAGGAAATATCCCGGAAACTTACTGCTGATAGCGCCGAACTTATTCCTGATATTCCATCACCGCAAAATGCATTTGCCGGAAACTCAGCATTAGCAGGAAGAAAAAATATCATGATGACAGAATGGGGGCCTTATGATTTTCGAAGCCCGATCATTTGGAATACAAATCCAACTGATACAACAGGCGTAATGAGATTTGAACTGATAGGACCAAAGGGAAAATGGAAAATAAAAAGATTTAAAGGTGTAAAAGATATTTCCTTGATGAATGGAACTTTTCCTGCAACAATCACCGCAGTAAAAACAGTTAATAGCCGAATTGATATTTTGATTGAACTTGAATATGTTGGTTCTGCCATTACAACAACTTTTGGAGAAAGTATTGCTGCAGGTAAGCCCTATGCATTTTCATTTAAAAAATTTTTTCAACCGATCGACTTCGAAGTACTATGGTATGCTTATGATTTTAAAATGCATGACCCCATCAAGACAGGAATGATCATTCCGCCAACAGCAAGACTGCGTCCTATAAAAGAGGAAAAAACAACTAAGCTTGATTATGCGTGGTGGGGCGGTATAAAAACAGGAGAAGGCGAGCATCCTCAATTTGTCACTTCAGCCAGCGGCTCCGCAAGCTTTGAAAAAGGTAATTATGAATTAGGTGTTACATGGGATGACGCAGTGAGAGTATATGTGGATGACAAATTAGTGATCAATGAATGGAATCCATCTTTATATAAATTTGATGAATCACCACATAAGACCATAAAGCTTGCTTTAGATGGCAAACATTCATTTATGATCGAGCATGTGGAGATTGGAGGGTTTGCAACGCTCAGTTTAAAAATAAAAAAACTGAATTAAGATCATGCAGGATTCATCCTGATCTTTCTTCCTTTAAATTTTTTCCCGTCGATAGAACGTATCATTTGATTAGCGGAATTCTTATCTATTTCGATCCAGCTATTCATTTCTTTCATGTCAATTCTTCCCAGCTTTTCCTTTTGCAATTCACTCATGTCAAGAATGAATTGTAAAAAGCTTGCCTTGTAAAAACCATCCTTTGTTCCAAGATTCACAAACAGCTTTGTGAAATCATTGCCTCCACTGAATTTTCTTCCTCTTGTGTCACGATGTACTTCTCTGTCTCTTGTACCATTTTCTCTTCTTGGTTCTCTCATTCTGTCCCTGCCTTCTCTCATATTCAGGTCTTCTGCATTTTCATAATACTTCAGAAAGCGATCAAATTCCATTGCTGCCACTCTTTTCAGAATTTCCTCTTTGGTTACGGCTGCAAATTTTTCCTGTAAAGCAGGTAAATATGTTTCATAATCACCGTGGCTGATATCAGTTTGCATCAGTTTATCCATGCAGGAAGAAAATTGTTTACGGCAAACATCTTTACCAGATGGCAGATCAAGTTTATGAAATGGAACCTGCGTTAACCTTTCGATCTGTTTTATCCTTCCAACTTCGCGGCTGCTAACAATGCTCATACAGACTCCTGTTTTTCCTGCACGACCTGTTCTTCCACTACGGTGTGTGTATACTTCAATATCATCAGGCAACTCATAATTGATAACATGTGTGATACCCTGCACATCAATTCCCCTTGCAGCTACATCTGTTGCTATTAATAATTGTAAGGTCTTTTCCCGGAATTCACCCATCACTTTATCACGTTGTCCCTGGGTCAGATCACCATGCAATGCATCAATATCGTAACCTTCTCTTGTTAATTTTTCGGCGATCTTTTGTGCATCAGCTTTCGTTCTTGTAAATATTAATCCATAGATACCAGGATTAAAATCGATCAAACGCTTCAATGCTTCGTAGCGATGATGGGAGGAGGCAACGTAAAACTGATGATCAACATTTTTACTTGCCGTATTCATTTTGCCAACCGTTATCTCTACAGGAGCCTTCATGTATTTCTTACTCACCCTTTTTATTTCGGGCGGCATGGTCGCACTGAACAGCCAGGTGCTTTCACGATTAGGCGTATTTTGTAAAATAAATTCAATGTCATCCTGGAAACCCATATTCAGCATTTCATCGGCTTCATCGAGCACCACATATTTTATTTTTTCCAGGTTGATGGCTTTTCTTTCTATCAGATCAATTAACCGGCCCGGTGTTGCCACTACGATCTGGACGCCTCTCTTTAACTCTCTTATCTGTGAGCCAATGGGAGTTCCGCCGTAAACGGCAAGTACATTCATCCCGATAACAAATTTTTTGAAAAGCTCTATTTCATTTACTATCTGCATACAAAGCTCCCTTGTAGGGCAAACAATAAGCGCTTGCGGGTATCTGTCTTTACTTTCTATTAATTGAAGAAGAGGTAAACCAAATGCGGCAGTTTTACCGGTACCTGTTTGTGCAAGACCAACAAGGTCTTTTGTTCCACTTAATAAAACGGGGATAGCTTTTTCCTGTATAGGTGTTGGGTTTTTAAATCCTAATGCATCAGTTGCCTGGATCAATTTTGAATCTAATCCTAAACCCTCGAATGTGATCATGCGATTTTAAAATTTTCGGCAAAGGTAACTGTATTAAGCCCGATGAAGGGTTTTAATTATACCTGAACGAATCATGGAGATGTTCGTCCTAACGATTGTATTAACATGTCTATGCTCTTCCTGCAAAAACTTGCATGCAATTCAGGCAAATTTCCGCATTAACGTGCTATTGAAAACGTCTGTAAAGTGAAGCATTTTTGGTCTATCAATTTACTAAAATGAAAAATTACAGATTCATAAAGATCTTTTTAATGATTATTATCAATACAATAATAATATTAGGAGGAACGCATGCAGAACATATGCCGGCGGTTGAAAGCAAACCGGTAGAAAGGTCAGAAAAAGAGGTTTTCCCGGATCATATATTTTTTGCCAGCTACCTCTATCAATGATCATTAAACTATAAACCTGCTAAAATGAGAAGACCGATTTTAAATCTTACTGCTATCGCTAGTACGTAATCAATCGTTTGCAGGATCTGATGTGCCGGTTCACGAGGCATTTTTCACATTGTTATGCTAATGAAAAAAGCGGCCGTGTA
>DASUTO010000278.1:0-9812 GCA_036374555.1 Chitinophagaceae bacterium | reverse complement strand
TCTTTTACATAAGTGATCAATGCATCGCTTGTACCGGGAGCATTTCCCAATTTTTCATCCATCGTTTTGCAGAGCAGTTTCACTAATTCTATATTCTGCCATTCATTGAAGCCACCAATATTATAAGTTTCAGAAATTTTTCCTTTATGAAAAATTATATCAATAGCTCGTGCATGATCTATTACATAAAGCCAGTCACGGGTGTATTTACCATCACCATAAACAGGCAACGGCTTTTTATGAATGATGTTGTTTATAAAAAGAGGGATCAGTTTTTCAGGAAAATGATAAGGCCCGTAATTATTAGAACAATTTGAAATAACCACCGGCAAATGAAACGTTTCGCCATAAGCTCTTACAAAATGATCGGAAGATGCTTTGGATGCTGAATAAGGCGAATTAGGAGCATAAGCGGTTGTCTCAGTAAAAAAGCCTTCTTCTCCAAGACTTCCAAAAACTTCATCAGTGGATATATGATAGAATAATTTTCCTGAAAGGTCTTTCCAATATTTTTTTGCCGTGTTCAATAAATTGACGGTGCCAATAATATTTGTATAAACAAAGTCAAGCGGTGAAAGAATTGAACGGTCAACATGCGATTCTGCTGCCAAATGGATAACACCATCAATTTTATATTCGCTAAAGATCCTTTCGAGATCGCTTACTTCTAAAATATTTGCTTTTTCAAAAAAATAATTCGGCTTGTCTTCCACATCACGCAGGTTTTCAAGATTGCCTGCATAAGTCAATGCATCAAGATTTACGATGCGGTAGGAAGGATACTTGTTCACAAATAACCGGACGACATGATTGCCAATAAACCCGGCGCCGCCGGTAATTAAAATGTTTCTTTCAAACTTCATGCTGCGAAAATGAGTGAATTTTTTTTATACCAATCAAAAGTTTTTCTTAATCCATCTGCAGGCGATGTGGCCGGGTCATACCCTAATAATCTTTTTGCTTTTGAAACATCTGCAAGACTGTGCTTTATATCGCCATCCCGTTCGGGGCCATGAACAGCCTCAATGTTTTTTCCTGAAATTTCTTTTAAAATATCAACCAGCTTATTCAAAGTGGTCTGTTCGCCTTTTGCAATATTATATACCTGGTTTATGGCGTTTTTATTATCGGTAAACATGGCCAAAAGATTAGCCTGAACCACGTCGTCAACAAATGTAAAATCACGGCTGCTGTCTCCTGATCCGTTTATAACCGGTGATCTGTCTCCAAGCAATTCCTTAATGAATAAAGGTATTACTGCAGCATAAGGGCCCGCAGGATTTTGTTGAGGACCGTACACATTAAAATAACGAAGACCAATAAGCTCCATATCATACAATTCAGCAAACACCTTTGCATAGAGTTCATTCACCAATTTTGTAACCCCATATGGGGAAAGAGGAGAGCCGATCTTTTCTTCCACTTTCGGAAGACCAGGATGATCGCCATAAGTAGATGATGAAGCAGCGTAAACAACTCTTTTTATTTTATTCTCTCTCGCGGCGTTGAATATGTTCAATGTTCCTGTGGCATTTACTTCGTGTGTAGCAATGGGATCTTTTACCGATCGCGGAACTGAGCCGAGCGCAGCCTGGTGTGATATGATATCAATGCCTTCAGCAGCGCCAAGACAAATTGCATAACTTCTTATATCTCCTTCTATGAACTCAAACTTCTTATGATTTTTAAATGCTGATATATTACCAAACCTTCCTGTTTCAAGATTATCAAGCACTTTAACCGCCGTAATGCGGTCATCGTTCATCAATCTATGTACAAGGTTTGAGCCTATGAATCCTGCACCACCTGTGACCAATACCTTCATTATGCTGCTGTCTTTTGTAGATTATTTTCTTTTTGTAAGGAGGTCTTTCACCCGTTGAAAGGAGAAAATTCTTTTCGGTGTATCCTGGCCTTCTTCAACCTCATAATAACCACCGCCATAACCATAGCCATAACCATATCGGCCATACCCGTAATAACCATAGCCTGGTTTTAATTTCACATCGTTGATAACAATAGCAATTTTGGGCAAACGGTTCTCATGATAAAACTCATCTATTAATGAAACTTGTTTCTTATAAGTATATCCCTGGCGAACTATATAAAGTGTAGTATCTGCAAATTTGCCAAGTGTCATCGCATCACTAACCATTCCTACAGGTGCTGTATCTACAAGGATCACATCAAAATTTGCTTTCAGCCAATCAAACATTTCTTCCACTCTCGAATCGAGCAAGAGCTCTGACGGGTTCGGAGGAACAGGTCCGCAACTTATTCCATAAAGGTTTTCATAACCAGGGATCTTTATCGGCAGATCAGCCATTTGCGCCTTGCCCACAAGAAAATTGGTGATACCTTGCTTGCTGCTCAATTTCATACCTGAAAAAAGCTTTGGCTTACGAATATCAAATTCAAGCATAACAGTTTTCTTGCCCGCCAACGCCATTACACCACCCAGGTTTGTCGTAATAAACGATTTACCTTCTGCACTAAATGAAGAAGTGATCATTATTACAGGCTTCTCCACCTTATTCAATACGTATTGAAGATTCGATCGTATGATCCTGAATTGTTCAGAAACCATTGATCGGTTTGTTTTACTCACGATCATTGACGAGCTGCTGTAGGAATGACCTACCTCACCAAGGACTGACGCAGTCGTTAATTTTTCAATATCATAACGGGTATTTATCTTATCATTGATGATCTCCTGGAAGAAGATATACATAGCCGGTAAACCAATGCCAAGAATGATCGCTAATAATTGGATCGCTCTTCTATTTGGCCTGATTGGTGTGTTAGTGGGATATGCACCCGACAATATTTTGGAGTTAGAAACTGTAGCAGCTTGTTGCATAGCTGTTTCTTCCCGCTGTTCCTGTAAAAATTTATAGAGTGCAAGTTTGCTGTCTCTTTCTCTTTCCATTTCCAGCAAACGCTGGATCTTGGCCGGCAGCTCTTTTTGTTTTGATATGGCAGCAGACCCGCGCCTATAAAAATCATTGATCGATGAATTATAAACAATTTTTACATTTTTAAGCGCTTCCAAAATACTTTTCCGCAGCTTTTCCAACTCTGCATTCTTGGCTAGTATTTGCGTATTTTCTTCCGGGATCTTTTGTTCAAGCATTTTTTTTCTTTCAAGCTGCATCATATTGTAGGAAGTGACCATTGCAGACAAGGTCTGGTCAGTAACGCTAAGAGCTGAAGGAGTTAATTCATAATTGTTCATTCCATCCTCCAGATATTCATTCATCAGGTCGACCACTACAAGTTGTTGTCTTAGGTCTTTGATCTTTAGATCGGCCTCCGTCTGTTCTGCAAAATAGGCTGCCAATTGACTCTCGTATCCTGACAAATTATTTTCATTGACATAGATTATACGTCTTGCTTCAATGCTATCAAGATCCTGGTCGATTCTTCCAAGTTGTTGTATTATGTAATCAAGACGTTGCTTGATGGTCGCATTCTTATCGTCAATACTTGCGTCCTTATACCGCACCATTAAATTGTTTATAATATCCGCAGCCAATGAAGAATTTTCATAATCAATTTGAATATTATAAATGCTTGTACCGGCAATTTTCGGCGCAACCCTGACAATGGGCGCATACCTGGAAGCTTGTTCCTGTGTAGACCTCCATTCCACATTAAATTCCTTGCCTTTTACTCCGCCATACACCCTGCTAAGAGTAAAGAGTCCATAGGCATTTCCAAAAACATCCCCGAATTTAAACTTGTTTGATTCTTTATTTACTCTAAACTCATTTTCACTCTGGAATGTAAAATTCATTTTAAACGAACTGAAAGAATCGGTCAGTTTAAGAATATTTAAACGAAAAGGACACGCAGCATAAATGTTAAGTGTTTTGATCTTACCAACTGCAAAATAAGTAGTCTGCAATTTAACAGAATCAACCACCCTTTCCATTAAAGCCTGCGACTTCAGGATCTCAATTTCTGACTGTACATCACTTACATTTTTTGCATTAAAAATGTCATCGAATTTTCCACCACGACTTTGATCATCCTGTTTGAATGTAAGTGTACCTGTTACCCTGTAAATTGGTGTAGTATAACGGAGATATAAATAAGCACCGAGCAGGCATAGGGCAACCGATACCAGGAAGACTGGTAAGAATCTTACGTATTTGAAGAAAAGATCCTTTATTGATAAAGTACCTAGATCTTTATTGCCGGTGTGATTGCCTTCCATTAAATAAGGATATTATTATTGGAATATATTATACAAGAGTGCAATAGTGTTGATTATGCTGAAAGCAATACCAAGACGCTGGTTAAATACCTGGTCGCTTAATCTTGCTTTGTTTTTGTTTGGATTCACTAATACCACATCGTTCTGTCGAAGAAAATAATAAGGAGAATTAAAAAGCTCCTTGGATGACAGATCAATGGTGCCATGCTCAATAGTTGAATCAGTTGGCCTAAGAATTACAACATCTTCCTTTTTCCCATAAATATTTATATCCCCGGCAAGGCCGATGGCTTCAAGTATCGTGATCTTTTCGCTGGGAATAGATATCGGTCCCGCTCTTGATACTTCACCAAGCATTGTGATCTTAAAATTAAGCAGCCGAACCAGGACGGAAGGATTTGACAAAGGACCTGTAAGTTTTTTTCTAATTTCTTCTGAAAGTTGTGCTTTTGTTAATCCCACTGCTTTTATTTTTCCAATTCTTGGATACTGGATATTACCATCAATGTCTACAAGAAATCCTTGCGTCGAAGGAGTACCAGTTCCCGCATTGGCAAGGTTATACATTGCATCTGTTGCACCACCATCAGTAGCATCACTATAAACAACAATGGATAAAATATCATCTTTCTGGATCAAAGGTTCGGGATATTTCACCTGCACCTTGCCAGATGTATCAGTGAAATCTTCAACATAACCCAATGGCTTCTGTGACCCGCAGGATGAAAATAATATAACTCCAAAAATAGAAAAGAAAAGGAGGGAGAGGATTTTCATGAAGGCAATATTGGTTTTTAGTGGATTTTCGTTCTCAAATATAACGTTTGTTTTATTTTATTTTAACGGGAGCCAGCTTTGTTTTTTCAACAGATGCTACGAGTACATAGCCGAGGCTATCGATCGCTACAGTTGCCTTCTTATGTTTTACTTCCAATACCTGGCCCTCCTGGTCCATCAAAGGCCCGGTCGTTATTTTCACCCTTTCATTCACTTTTACTTCAATAGGTTTTACTTCTACATTTTCATACTCATCTAAAAACCTTTTGATAGCATTGATCTCTTTTTCTTTTATAACGGCGGGCTTTCCCTGCCAGTATACAAAATTGATAACTCCGGGTGTCATTCTTACTTCTGTACGGTCTTCATCATTCACTTTCACAAAAACATAAGATTTGAACAATGGTTCTTCCACTACTTTCACCCGGTCACTCCATTTTCTTCTTACTTTATTAAGCGGGCAATACCTCTCTACACCTTTATCTGCCAGCAGTTGGTTTACTTTTTTTTCCCATCTTGGCCGTGTATAAACGGCTAACCATTTTCTTATACCCACAAGAACTTTTTTTGATGGCTTCGCCATCTCAGTCACATCGATAAGTTTTCATATGACTGGTTTCCAGGAATGAATTTTTTTTGAATCGAAACGGATAATTACGATTCGGTTGCAAATATAGGGTGAAATGTGACTGAGGGTAAAGCAAACTGGTCGGATTCTGAATCAATTGTCCCCACGAGTTAATAACTATGATTCGGACATCCACTATTGAAATTGTAGTTTAAAGGCTTATTGGTTTTAATTTACCTTCGGCCGAAAACCCAACTGCTTTGAACCAGCGTTTTTATTCCCTGGATGTATTTCGCGGCGCCACTGTTTGCCTTATGATCTTAGTAAATAATCCTGGCACCTGGGCGCATATTTATTCCCCACTTGAACATGCGCCCTGGCATGGACTTACCCCCACAGATCTTGTGTTCCCATTTTTTTTATTTGCGGTGGGCAATGCTCTTGCATTTATAATGCCAAAGCTTGAGGCAGGCGGCAATGCGGCATTTTGGAAAAAAGTTTTGAAAAGAACTGTGTTGATCTTCCTGATCGGGCTTTTTTTGAACTGGTGGCCTTTTGTCACCGAAGTAAACCGGGTCATTGAAGGAACAAATGATTTTCAAAAAGAAACAATATTCAAAGGCTTTACCTGGATCGATTATACAAAGAATAAAGCTGGTGAAATTGTAGAAGTTGTAAAAGGCGTAAGAGTATTGGGTGTGTTGCAACGGATTGCACTCTGTTATTTTTTTGCTTCTATAATTATATACTATCTGAAAGTAAGAAAAGCTTTTTTAGCCGGGCTTATTTTATTGCTCGTTTATTGGATGCTATGTTATATCGGGAACCCAGCTGATCCTTATAGTTTACAAGGCTGGTTTGGAACCGATATAGATAAATATATCCTTACGGAATCACACATTTATAAAGGTGAAGGAATTCCGTTTGACCCGGAAGGATTGATGAGTACATTGCCGGCGATTGTGCAGGTAATATTCGGATACATTGTTGGTGATTATATTCAAAAGAAAAGCAAAGTGGAAGAAATTCCCCGCCCGAAAGCTATCGGGGTTGAATTTGAGAGTTCAGCGGTCAGCTCGCCTAATCCTTATCAAATGCTAAGTGGATTGTTTGTCGGCGGCGTTGCAATGATCTTAACTGGTTTTTGCTGGGACATGGTTTTCCCGATCAATAAAAAAATATGGACAAGCTCATATACTATATATACATCGGGGCTCGCCACCATTACCATCGCTACGATGATCTACCTTATTGAGTATAAAAATGCGAGAGGCTGGCTCAGCAAATTTTTTGATGTCTTTGGAAAAAATGCATTGTTTGTTTTTGCTCTCAGCGCTTTTCTGCCAAGAACGCTGGCATTAATAAAATTGGGTGATGGTGTAAACCCATGGAACTGGCTTTATAAAAAGGTCCTCATTCATATTCCCGGCGCGCCGGAAAATGGTTCGCTTGCTTATGCGCTTTGCGTCATTACTTTCATGTGGTTCATTTGCTGGTGGATGGATAAAAAGAAAATCTATGTGAAAGTATAGACTACTGAAAAAAATTCAATCAATTCAAAATACTGGTTTTTAGCATCCTGCACTGATTTCGGGCAAACATTTGTTACCATTCTTATTTCAACTGGCACGGTAATTGAAAAATGATAGATACTATACCAAAAGCCAGTGTTATGAAAAAGAACATTCAAAAGAAAAAACAGAAAAGACAGGTACAAAATAAAAAGTCAAGCTTTTCAGATTATAAAGAAGATTTTGTGATCACAGAACAAGAAGAAAGAGAGGGCGGCTATTTTGGCAGATATAATTTTAAAACAGTTACTACATAAATATTTTCTCATAAGCAGTTAGTTTTGGTTGCGACCTCTGTTTCTACAGAGGTTTCTTTTTTTATGTAATTAAGCTTTAACATTTCTCTGCATGTATCCGACAATTGCATCGCATCTATACTAAAACATAAAAATGAAACAACTATATTTTACTTGTATTGCATTCATTCTTTTAACAGCATCATGCACATCCGCGAAAGAAACTAGGGAGCAACCCACACCCTTATATAATACCAAATGGTCATTGAAAAAGATCTATACTTATGGCAAAGAAGAAACGGTAAATACAAAAGGATTTATCCGCTTTGACAAAGAAAAAGGCAGCGCTGGCGGAAATGGAAGTTGTAACAGTTTTGGCAGCACGGCAACAATCAATGGCAATGAAGTGAGTTTTAGGAATGTTTTTTCAACAAAAATGTATTGCGAGCAGGTTCAACAGATCGAAAACAAATTTTTAGGCAGTTTAGAAAAAGTAACTCGTTATGAAATAAAAGACAAGTCATTGTTTCTTTACATGGATAAAGAGTTGCTGTTAGAGTTTGCTTTGACGGAAGAAATAAAAAGCACCGGGTAAAACAGTGCTTTATTTTGATCACTCTCCTATCACCTCATCTCTCCCCTTCTTTTTCCAGCTCTTATGTTTTGCTCCATCCATCTTAACGATCTTTGGGGTGAACTTCCCAACAATATCGACCAATGCCTTTTGTGATTGCATCACTACCTCGATATCCTTATAAGCAAAAGGTGATTCATCTAATCCACCGCCCAACAATTTCACATTGTGTTTCTGTAATTCCTCTTTGAATTGTTTATCAGTTACCGATTCCATTGCTCTTGTTCTACTCATCTTTCTACCTGCACCATGTGATGCTGAGTTAACAGATGCTGGTTCACCTTTACCTTTTACAATAAAACCGGGAGCAGTCATTGAACCGGGAATAATTCCCAATACATCTTTACCTGCAGGCGTTGCGCCTTTGCGATGAACGATCAGGTCTTTTCCTTCCCATTTTTCTTTCCATGCAAAATTGTGATGATTCTCTACCATCTTCATTGGTTGTCGACCTAATTGCTTTGCTATCTTTTCATGGATCACATGGTGACAGGCTGATGCATAATCACCGGCAAGATTCATGGCGTTCCAGTATTCAATACCTTCTTCTTCATCCAAACTTAGCCAGGCCAGGTTTTTTGCTTCAGCAGGCAATCGTCTTTTGCTGATCGCAATTTTTGTATAGTGGTTGGCGATATTTGCCCCTAACGCTCTTGAACCGGAGTGTGATAACAAACCAACATAGTTTCCCGGCTCAACACCCAGCACATTGTCTTTCTCATTGATCTCAACAACGCCGAATTCTACAAAGTGATTACCTGAACCGGATGAACCTAATTGTTTCCATGCCCGACCATGCAAATTTTTCAGCAATGGCATTTGATAAAACAATTCATTTTCCATCACTTCATGGTTCTCGGCCTGGTCAAATTGTTGTCCGCTACCAAATAAGGTTGCTTCCAGCAATTCTCTTGTAAAATAATTTTCTTTTTGTGTCAATTCTTTAGGATCAATATCAAAAACACTTAAACACATTCTGCAACCAATATCAACGCCGACGCCATAAGGTATAACGGCATTCTCAGTTGCCAATACTCCGCCAATCGGCAACCCATAGCCGCTATGTGCATCGGGCATCAATGCTCCTGCAACACTGATCGGTAATTTCGCGGCCTGGTACATTTGATGCATGGCTCCTTCTTCAATATGTTCCTGTCCGAACACATTGAATTGAATACCGCTTTGATTTAAAGAAATATTCTGCCCTTCCGCTTCGGGCTTTGGAAGCAATTGTTTTGCAATTACACCCAATACTTCATCGCTTGCATAATCATGAGGTGATTGCAAAACTTCTTTCAGTATATCAAATGCTTTTTCTTTTGAATGATGTTTGAAATTCTTTTCCATCACATTCATTGCAATACTGATCACCGGTCCTTCCGGATATCCTAATGCCCTGATCTCTTTTCCTTGTATTTTTAGTTTACTCATTTTTTTGTTATTATTTATTCACCTCTATTCTTTCGTAATTCATCAATAGATTTAAGCTTCAGCATTAAATCCTGATCAGAATTCATTTTTGCTTCAATAAAAAGAAATATTGACTTTCTTAAAACAATTATTGAATTGGCAATTACTGTTTTTAAATCACTAGCATCCCTCAAATTCTTAATGCCGACGGGCACCTTTTCATGAAAGGCAATATTGGCATGGATGATATCTTCTCCATGAATAAAAGAAGATAGTTGCCGAAAAGAAATTTCATACATAGCGGTTCTACTTAAATTTTTTGCCAAGTCTTCTATTTTAGGGTTTCCGATAAAAAACTCATACCATGTTCTTTTTACTTTATTACCATACTCCGTCT
>DASUTO010000277.1:0-17646 GCA_036374555.1 Chitinophagaceae bacterium | reverse complement strand
CAGATGACATATCGATCTTGTCATCTTTTAATGTAAATCTCGATAAACGATTAACGGATGTATCAATTGGGGAATAAAAAATATATAACCAATTATTCTTTGCAAAATTTGGGTCTTTGCAAATTCCAAGTAAACCTTCTTCCGCATTTACTGTAGTATCTTTTTTTGTCTTCCAGTAAACATCCAGTTTGCCAGCCGGCTGAAGTTTTTTAGTATCATTTTTATAAATAAGAATTTCTCCTCTACGCTGAACGATCAATACATCAAGGTTGGGAAGAATTGTCATTTCGGTGGGCTCAAAGAATTCTCCAACAGAAAGTGGAGTTTTGGTAAAAGATTTTGGATCAGGCGGAAATTGAGTTTTTGCTTTTGAATAATCTTTTTTGTTTTCACCGATAGCATATTGAATGCCGCCAAGAATATGCTTCAGATAATTTGAATCAGTATATGATTCTTCTGTATGTCCAAACTCAGTATAGAAAGCACGACCACCATCATATTCATGATACCACGCCATCGGATGATCGTCACCCATCTTTCCTCCTTCATAACTTTTTTCGTCGATCTTAGCTATCACATGAACATCTTTATTCAGGTTTTTAAAATTATACCATTCGTCAGATCTTTCCCATGTATCCGGCAAATGTTTGGTTGATGGATGGCTTTTATCTGCAACAATGATCCTTGCATTTTGTATTTTCGGATGACTTTCAAAATTTGCGCCCACGAGCTTTGCATACCATATCCAATCATACTCTGTATCTGTTGCCGAATGAATACCTGTAAATCCGCCGCCGGATTGTATAAATCTTTCGAAAGCTGCTTCCTGGTTTGTATTAAGAACGTTGCCGGTTGTGTTTAAGAAAACAACAGCTGCATATTTTTTCAAATTATCTTCCGTAAAAACTGTAGGATCTTCAGTCGTGTCAACATCAAAGTCATTTTCTTTACCTAATTTTTGAATGGCTGCTTTGCCGTTTGGAATAGAACTGTGGCGAAACCCGGCTGTTTTTGCAAAGACTAAAATTCTTTTACCACTTTTGGAACCAGTTGAGTCATCCTTACAAGCAGAAAGAAAAATACAGATCAACAAACAAAGGAAAATAATTTGTTTTTTCATTTTACAGTCATTATGTGTGAAAAGGGAACTAAATATAAATGCAAAAAATGAAATGGCGTGAAACGAATTAGTTTAATTGAGGATCGATAGGGAAATTGATCATCATTTCATAGTCGCCGCCAAGTTGTTTGAGTGCATCTTTCCAGATCTCGTCGTGTTTTTTATGGAACACAAGTTTTCGTATTGCTTTTACTGTAAGCCATGATTTGCCGGTCAATTCTTCATTAAGCTGCCCCTCGCCCCAACCGGAATAACCAATAAAGAACCTGATCTTATTCGCATCAATTTCATTTTTTTTGATCATTTGCAAAACCATATCAAAATCGCCACCCCAGTGCACACCTTTTATCACTTCCACCGATCCTGGAATTTCTTCCGGGTATTGATGCAGAAAATGCAGCGTATCTGTTTGCACGGGTCCGCCATAATAAACGGGTAATTTAAAACCTTCCAGTTCGGGAACGATCTCATCAATTGTGTTCTCATATTTGCGATTAAGGACAAACCCAAAACTTCCCTGTTCCTGGTGTTCGCATAGAAAAACCACCGTTCTCATAAAATTTGGGTCTTTAAGGAATGGGTCGGAGATAAGTAATATGCCTGCCGCTGGTTCAATCATATACCTAATTTAAGATGAAATTTTATTTTTATAAAAGTTATCTTACCAACGCTATAAACCTCTGTTAAAATAACAGCCCGTGAAAAAAGTAGGATAGTAAAAGAATGTTTGAGGTATTATCTTTGCCCGACTGCTTAAAACTGCCATCTAGTAAACGTGAAAAAGACTTTTCCAATAATTATTGCCCTAATACTCGTGTCACTTATCGGCATCATTTTGATCCAGATATCCTGGATCAAAAATATGATCGTGGTGGAGGAAAAGCAGTTTAGTGAAAAAATAATTGCAGCAACAAGGATGGTGGGTGACGAGTTATCCGAATATAAAGGAAATATGCTTTCACAGGGGACTGGCCTTTTTCCATGGAAACAGGATCAGCCTACACTGGAAATGCTGCGACCTTCTACAGTGGCCAGCCGGTTCACGGCTGCGCAGTTAAGTGATAAGATAAGGAGAGCATTTGTTATCAATGGGCTGGCAAAGATCCGTTTTGAATTTACGTTGGCTACAACCAATCCGTTTGGCGAGGTGACTTATTTCGAACGCCAATCGGGTGATTTTGGAAAATTCTATGAGGATAGTGCGAATAATCTCCAGTTTACCTACCCTATTGAGCCGATGAGCGGAAGTGTTGCTGAAAATCTTTCGCCAAGAGAAATTTTATGGGTGATCGTTCCAAACAGCAGTGGGGTTGTGTTAAAAGAACTGCGTTGGAGAATTTTTATTGCCGGGTTATTTACGCTGATCATTTTTGCTGCTTTTTATCTTACAGTAAATACGATGCTTCGGCAGAAGAAACTTAGCGAGATAAAGAATGATTTTATCAATAACATGACGCATGAATTCAAAACTCCGCTGGCGACTATTTCTTTGGCGGTTGATGCTATGAAAAATGATAAAGTAATCGGAGATAAAGAGAAACTGAATTATTTCAGCAGTATCATCAAAGAAGAAAATCAGCGGATGAACAGGCAGGTGGAGACAATCTTAAAGGCAGCTCTACTTGAAAGGCAGGAAGTCAATCTGATGCTGAAGCCGACACATGTGCATGATGTAATAAAAGATATTGCGGACAATTTTATTTTACAACTCAACGATAAGAATGGTAAGGTGGAAATGGATCTTGAAGCAACCAATGACCTGATTGAGGCGGACGAAGTTCACTTTCCGAACCTGATAAATAACCTGATCGATAATTCAGTGAAGTATGCAAAGGAAAATGTGCCGCCGGAGATCAGGATCAGTACTGCTGCTAATGGAAAAAATATGACCATCAGGCTTGAAGACAATGGCATAGGCATGGCCAAAGAAACTGTAAAAAGAATTTTTGAAAAATTTTATCGGGCACATACCGGTAATGTTCACAATGTAAAAGGCTTTGGTCTCGGGCTTAGTTATGTAAAAACAATGGTGGATGCACACGGGGGACAAATTAAAGTAGATAGCATGCCTGGTAAAGGAAGCATCTTCACGTTGGAACTTCCATTAAAAAAGAATTAGGAATTTCTCCATAATAAACTTCCATCCCCATAGCTCAGGAAACGAAAATTATTTTCAAAAGCATATTCATAAACTTTTCTCCAGTTATTTCCAATAAATGCAGCTACCAATAATAACAAAGTAGATAGTGGTTGATGAAAATTTGTGATCAACCCATTTACAATTTTAAACTGATAACCGGGAGCAATGATGATCTGTGTCTTTGCTGTTAGAGTATTTGATTTTTTTTCATCCATCCATCTTAGCAGATTTTCCAAAGCCTTTTTTGTTGGAATCATTTTTTCTTTATGATCATACACTTCCCACTGTGTAATCTCTATAGACTGTTGATTGTTGACTGTCGACTGTTTTGCTCCCAGCCAATATAAACTCTCCAATGTTCGTAAAGAGGTTGTACCAACTGCAATAATGCTTTTATCAAGATGATCAAGTATATTTTGAATCGTTGATTTTGAGATGGTAAAATGTTCTGCGTGCATTTCATGATCTTTCATCAATTCAGTTTTCACTGGTTTAAAAGTTCCGGCGCCAACATGAAGCGTTACAAAATCTGTATCAATATTTCTTTCTTTTAATTTTTTTAAAACAGTATTTGTAAAATGCAATCCTGCAGTCGGCGCAGCAACTGACCCTTCGTGATGGGCATATACCGTTTGATATCTTTCTGCATCGCTGGTTTCCGCTTCTCTTTTTATATAAGGAGGGAGGGGAATGGCTCCGAATAGGTGAAGTACTTCAGCAAAACTTAATGCAGGATCATTCCAGGATAACTCGACTATAAAACTATCAACTTCTTTTTTGATGTACCGGGCATTTAAAACAAGTTCCTTTGAGTTGTAAATGATCTTCTTTTCCAGTATTTGACCATGTTTCCACTTTGATGCACCACCGATCAAACAATGCCACAATACTTTTTCAGGCTGCATCATTGCTGTTGTTATATCAGGATATTGTTCATGTGGCTCCAGGCAAAATATTTCTATTACACCACCTGTCGATTTTTGAAATAATAGTCTTGCTTCCACCACTTTTGTATCATTGAAAACAAGTAATGATTCTTTTGGAAGATGATCATCAATATTCTTGTAAATGTTTTCAGTAATAGTTCCGTCTTTATAAATCAGAAGTTTTGAAGCATCCCGTTCTGGCAACGGATATTTAGCGATCCTTTCTTCAGGAAGTAAATAAGTAAAATCTTTTATGGAAAGAGTTTCTGGATCTGTCATAACACAACCAACTGTTGTATTTGATGAATTGCGAAGTTATTTACGTTTTGCCACAGGCACAACTAATTTCAATCCGCTCCATATATCACTTACCGCGCAAACTTTTACATCTACTAAATCATTTTTCAATGCATAATTTCTAATTGTATCTTCTGTGATATCAGTTGGGATCTTTGCTGCTTTTTTATACCAGGAGACCCAAATTGTAATGGTTGGATGTTGTTTGCAGAAGGTTTTTAGTTTCTTCATTTCTGTTTCAAACTCTTTTACATTCTTTACAAACAAATGAATAAGATCAGGTGTTTCATTTTTTTTACATGATTGATCATTGATATCTACTTCCAATAATTTATAATAATCATCCGGTTGATTAATGATCAAAACTTTCATCTCAGGTTTTATCCCGAGCTTTTTAAGTAGAGAAGTACCAGAATAACCCACCGTTGCCATTGAATAAAGTTAATTGCTTTGTATTTCCACGGGATTTATATGTCTATTCCACACTGTCCACAGCTTTTCCACCGCAATCCACACCTTGGTCACAGAGAATTTCCTTTAAATAATTCATCCAATCAGCCAAACCCTTTGCTGGACTTGGTTTCAGTCAATTAAATTATGGGGAAAAAATAAAATCCTGAAAATTTGGTTGTTAAGTGGGAAAATGTGTTATTTTGTGTCAATTCTTTTAAAATTGTTGCAATCTACTGATAATGACAGGCTTTCTCGGAGAATTCGAAGCGACATTGGACGCAAAGGGGCGGTTTCTCCTGCCGGCAGGGCTCAAAAAGCAAATGCCGGAAGGGGAGGGAAGTCTGTTTGTTATTAACAGAGGATTTGAACAATGCCTGGCTCTTTACACCATGAAAAGTTGGGAGCCGCTCTTTGCAGAAATCAATAAGCTAAATGAATTTGATCCAAAGGCAAGACAGTTTCGCCGTCATTTTTTAAATGGCGCTACACATGTTGAGCCCGATAGTGCAGGTCGCTTATTAGTTCCGCCAAATCTGAAGGATCATGCGGGTCTGCAAAAAGATATAGTGCTGGTTTCAGCAGTTAACAAAATCGAAATCTGGGATAGTAGTAAGTACCATCAGCTCTTTGACTCATTCTCTGCGGATGATTTCAGCAATCTTGCAAAGGATGTGATGGCAAAAGACACGGACAAGGAATAATTATTAATTAATAATTATTAATTATTGGAACAATCATACCATATACCGGTTCTATTAAAAGAGGCGGTTGATGCGCTAATGATTCAGCCAAATGGAATTTATGTCGACTGCACTTTCGGGGGCGGCGGACATTCCAAAGCCATCCTTGAAAAGCTTGACGATAATGGAAAGCTCATCGCATTCGACCAGGATGAAGATGCAAGACGCAACATTCCAAAAGATCCCCGTATCATTTTCGTGACGCATAATTTTCGTCACCTGCAGCGTTTTCTGAAACTGCATAATATAAATGCAGTGGATGGAATTCTTGCAGATCTAGGTGTAAGCAGTCACCAGTTTGATGAAGCCGAAAGGGGGTTCTCAACAAGACATGATGCGCCACTCGATATGCGGATGGACCAGCGACAATCACTCACCGCTGCTGATGTAACAACCAACTATAGCGAGCAGCAACTGCACAAAATTTTTGAGCAGTATGGTGAAGTGACAAATTCAAAAACGCTGGCAAGAACGATCGTTGAATTGCGAAGCACACAATCACTGAAATCAATTAATGCTTTTAAGCAAGCACTCCGCGGAGTAGTGAAAGGAAATCCGAACAGGTACTTTGCCCAGGTATTCCAGGCATTGAGGATCGAAGTAAATGACGAACTCGGGGCATTAAAAGAAATGCTCCAACAAATTCCACCCTTGTTGAAACCGGGAGGCCGGGCAGCCATCATCACGTTTCATTCTTTAGAAGATCGGTTGGTTAAAAATTTTTTTCGTCGCGGAACCTTTCAGGAGACGGAAGAGAATCCTTTTATCATGCAGGAAAAAGTAAACGAGCTGAAAGTGATAACAAAGAAACCAATTGAAGCATCGGAAGAAGAAATGAAGCAAAATCCAAGAGCAAGAAGCGCAAAGTTGAGAGTAGTAGAAAAAGTAATGATGGTATAAGCTTTTGTAATTCTATTGGACGTCCCTTGCAAGTTTATCCTGAGCTTGTCGAAGGACTCCATTCAACCACAGTAGTTCTTATCAACACATAAAGGGTATTAAATCCAATTTCTTTGAAACTCCGTGCCACTCTGATTTATCAGGGTGGCACGGTTAAAACCAAACCAGTACCCGTTTCACCCCGATTCAAATCGGGGTGGCACGGATTAAAAAACAGCATGCAGGAACAGGATAACATCAAAGAGCGGGAAATTAAACTTGACTGGAAGCGATGGTTGAATTATCAATCACTCGTGAAGCAAGTACCATTCTTTTTATTTCTCGCAGTATTAGCAGTTATATATATATATAACGGTCACTATGCTGACAAAACCATCCGCAACATTAACAGAACAGCGAAAGAAGTGAAAGAGCTACAGTGGGAATATAAAACTGTAAAGAGTGAAGTGATGTTTCAAAGTAAGCAAAGTGAACTGGTAAAAGCAGTGGAGCCATTGGGTTTAAAAGAATTGACAGAAGCGCCGGTTGTATTAAGTAATGAGTCAAGCGTGAAAGGTGAAAAGTGAAAGGAAGTGTTTCAAGATTGACGTTTCACTTTTCGCGAAAAAAGATGAATAGAATTACAGAACGATGAAAGGATTGCGACGCAACAGGTGATCATAAGAATTACTGAAGCTGGTATCATAAATAACAACTAAAGAATTCAGAAGAGTAGTGGAAGTAAAGCGTGACATATTATGGAGAGTGTACCTCAGTTTTATCGGCATAGTGGTGCTGAGCCTGTTGGTCCTCGGCAGAGCTTTCTATATTCAGCAGGTGCAGGGCAGTTACTGGAGAAGTATGAGCGACAGCCTTCATCAACGAATTGAAGAAATAGATGCTGGTCGCGGCACTATCTATAGCGAAGACGGACAAATGTTAAGCACTTCGCTTCCCACCTTTGACATCTACATTGATTTTATGGCCGATGGCCTTCGTGAGAAAAATGGAAAGCGTTTCAAAGAGAATATTGATTCGTTTTCAAAAGCATTAGCAAATTATTTCCATGATAAAACGGCAGCGACTTATAAAGCTGAATTACTAAAAGCATATAAAAAGAAAGATCGCTACTTCCCTTTAAAAAAGAAATTACAATTTGAAGACTATAAAGTTTTCCGCGAATTTCCTTTGGCAAGGTTGGGCAGGAACAGGAGCGGTGTGATAGTAGAAGAAAACAGCAAACGGTTGATGCCTTATCAAACGTTGGCGACTCGTACCATTGGCCTATCAAGAGAATATGTTGCCAGCAATGGTAAAACCAAAAAACAAAATGTCGGTCTTGAGAAAAGTTATGATAGTTTATTGACGGGTCAGAAGGGTCAGCGGCTTGTTCGTTTTATTGCGGGCGGCGTTCCTGTGCCGGTTGATGGTTACCAGATAGAACCTGAAAATGGAAAAGATGTTATTACAACGCTTGATGTAAATATCCAGGATATCGCTTCCACCGCTTTGATGAAAAAAATGATCGAGTGTGAAGGACAGTATGGAACTGCGATAGTGATGGAAACAAAAACAGGAAAGATCAAAGCAATTTCAAATCTTGGCAGGCAGAAAGACGGAAGTTATTTTGAAGATGATAATTATGCATTAAGAGTTACTGAACCGGGATCAACCATAAAGCTTGCAACACTTTTATCGGTTCTTGAAAGTGGAAGCTCAACTCCCGATGAGCTTGTGGAAGTAGGAACGGCAGGTCAAATGGTAGTTGGACCAAGAAATGTAAATGATGCAGAAAGATCACCAAAACCGGTATTGACAGTAAAAGAATGTTTTGCTCATAGCTCTAACGTTGGTATGAGTAAACTGGCATATAAAGCTTTTGGAAACAACCCAAAGAAATTTAAAGAGTATTTGCATAATTACTGGCTTGACGAAAAATCTCCCATTGATCTAACGGACATACCAAAATCACGGCTTGCTTCATTCGAAAAAAATGCCGGCGGCACCATGAATATGATCACCATGAGTTTTGGTTATGCGATCCAGGTTAGCCCGTTACAAACGCTTACACTATATAATGCGATTGCCAATAATGGTAAAATGATGAAACCGTATTTGGTGAACAGGATCGTGAGAGATGGTATTCCATATCGTGAATTTCAACCAACAGTTCTTGATGAAAGCATTTGCAGATCAGCAACAGTAAAAGCTGCAAGGCAAAGTATGGAAATGGTGATAACAGAAGGAACGGGTAAGCCAGCATTTAAAGACATGCCATTTGCAGTGGCAGGAAAAACAGGAACAGCACATGTGGCTGATGGTAACATTAAATATTATGATATGGTTTACCAGGCATCATTTGTTGGATATTTTCCTGCTAATGATCCTGTTTACAGTTGCATTGTTGTGGTTCGGACAAAACCTCATGCCTATTTACATTATGGCGGACAAATAGCCGCGCCGGTTTTCCGTGAGATTGCGATCAAGTTATATGCAATGTATATCGATCAAAAGACTGGTCCAACATACCAGGTAACAAAAGATAGTTTGAATTATTTCTATGCAGGTAACAGTGGTGATATCAAAAATGTTTTTAAAACATTGAATGTTGATTATAGTGATTCAGTCAGGCAATCAAATTGGGGAAATGTCATGGCAGATAATTATCAGCCTGTATTAAAAGAAGTGAATGTCAGTAAAGCAGTAATGCCGAATATAAAAGGTATGGGGTTGAAAGATGTCATTTACCTACTGGAGAATATGGGGTTAAAAGTAAGAGCAAATGGACAAGGAAAAGTGATGGTTCAGTCTATACAAGCGGGAACAGCTTTGACAAAGGGGATGACTGTTTATGTTGAATTAGGATAAACATTTAAAGTGAAGCTAAGTGATATTCTATATAAAGTAAGTATCAGGTCGATTGTTGGAAGTACGGATATAGATATAAAGGATGTTCAGATCGATTCGAGGAAAATAAAGAAAGGCTCTTTGTTTATTGCTGTAAAAGGTTCTGCAGCTGATGGTCATCTTTTTATTGATAAAGCGACAGAAGCTGGCGCATCAGTCGTTGTTTGCGAAGTATTACCTGCTGAAAAAAAAGAGGGAGTCGTATATGTGCAGGTGGAGAGCAGTGCAGAAGCGGCTGGTTATATGGCAGGCAATTTTTTTGAGCACCCTTCGGAGAGAATGAAAGTAGTGGGAGTGACAGGAACAAACGGCAAAACAACTATTGCGACATTATTATATAAGCTCTTTACATCGTTGGGATATACATGTGGATTGTTAAGCACCGTGGAAAATCGTATCGGCGAAAAGATACTCGCTGCTACACATACCACACCGGATGCAATAAGCCTGAATGCTTTGCTGAAACAAATGGCTGATGATGGATGTACCCATGTTTTTATGGAGAACAGTTCTCATGCCATTCACCAGCATCGAAGCACAGGATTAAAGTTTGCCGGCGGCATTTTCAGCAACATCACTCATGATCATCTTGATTATCACAAAACATTCGATGAATATATCAGGGTGAAGAAATCATTCTTCGATTCATTATCATCCGATGCATTTGCAATAAGCAATGCAGACGATAAAAGAGGAATGGTGATGCTGCAGAATACAAATGCAAAAAAGTATTTCTACAGCTTGCGAACGATGGCTGATTTCAAAGGAAAGATCCTTGATAACAGCCTGACAGGTTTGGTGATGAATGTGAATGATACAGAAGTGCATTTCAGGCTGATCGGTGAGTTCAATGCATATAATCTGCTGGCTGTTTATGGAACGGCCATGTGCATGGGGGAAGATAAACAGGAAGTATTAAGATGCTTGAGTGTATTGACTGGTGCCGAAGGAAGATTTGATTATATGATCTCTTCAAAGGACCGGCTGATCGCGATTGTTGATTATGCACATACCCCGGATGCTTTATTAAATGTGCTGGCGACAATAAAGAAGTTGAGAAAAGGAAATGAGCAGGTGATAACGGTAGTTGGATGCGGAGGTGACAGGGATAAAACGAAGAGACCGGTCATGGCTGAAGCTGCATGTGAGCATAGTGATAAAGTGATACTGACAAGTGACAATCCAAGAAGTGAAGACCCGGCGCAGATCATTAAAGACATGGAACAAGGAGTTAGTGTTGTCTCAAAAAGAAAATGTTTATCGATCGTAGACAGAAAAGAAGCAATAAAGACAGCGATAAGCTTAGCAAAAGCAGAAGATATAATACTGGTAGCGGGGAAAGGGCATGAAAAATACCAGGAGATAAAAGGAGTGAAGAATCATTTTGATGATAAAGAAGTAGTGAGAGAGATGTTTGAATTGTTAGGACGATAAAAGCCCATCCCAATCCGCCTGAGGCGGAGAAGGAGTGCTAACGCACAGGCCGGATGAATGAGCATCATGATTGTGTGGAGAGTTGTAATAAAGCTGAAATGCTTAATTACAGTTGCTAATAGATGAAATTACTTGGACGGTAATCATTAATAAAATGATCATCATGTGAAGATGATCTGAACGAAAAACCAAAGTCCTTCTTTTACCTCCCTGCGAAAGCGGGGAGGTTTAGGAGGCCAAAACCTAAGACCAACAATGCTATACCATTTGTTTGAATGGTTCAAAGAACAGGAGATCAATTTTCCCGGAAGCGGGATCCTTGGTTTCATTTCTTTCCGGGTATTGCTGGCAATGTTGTTGTCGCTGATTATAACGCTTGTGTTTGGAAAACGATTGATAAATGTGCTGAGAAAAAGATTGGGTGTTGAAACTGTTCGTGACCTGGGTCTTGAAGGCGAACAACAAAAGAAAGGAACACCAACAATGGGCGGTGTGATAATCATTCTTGGTATAGTAGTTCCGACTTTGCTCTTTGCACGGCTTGATACAATATATATCATACTGATGCTGATCGCAACCGTTTGGCTTGGCATCATCGGGTTTATTGATGATTATTTGAAGTTGAAAGCAAAACGAATGGCTCATGAGCAAGGTATTGCTTATAAAAAAGGAGATAAAGACGGATTGGCAGGCTGGTTTAAAATTATGGGACAAGTAGGATTGGGAATTTTGGTTGGCGCGACTCTTTATTTCAATGATGATGTTAGAATTTGGAGAGAATACCAGGGGGTACCGGCAGCAGATGATTCAACGGTGATCCGCAAAACTGTAAACAATCGAACAAAGTATTTTGTTGAAACGAAAGTGCCGATAACAACTATTCCTTTTGTAAAGAGTCATGAGTTCAATTATTCAAAATTATTGCCGGCAAGCTGGCGTGATTATACATGGGTACTTTATATCCTTATTGTAATATTTATTATCACAGCGGTTTCGAATGGCGCCAATATTACTGACGGATTAGATGGTTTAGCAACAGGTACATCAGCATTGATCGGTGTGTGTCTTGGAATTTTTACTTATGCGAGTGGCCAATTCTACTTCGCCGATTATCTCAATATCATGTATATACCTGATATGGCCGAGTTAACCATTTTTATTGCCGCTATGATTGGAGCATGTATCGGTTTTCTCTGGTACAATTCATATCCGGCGCAAGTATTTATGGGCGACACAGGAAGTTTGACACTCGGTGGAATCATTGCTGCTATTGCAATCATTGTTCATAAGGAATTATTGATACCGATTTTTTGTGGAGTGTTTTTCGTGGAGTTGTTAAGTGTAATGATTCAGGTTACCTATTTCAAATACACAAAGAGAAAGTTTGGAGTTGGAAAAAGAATTTTTCTCATGAGTCCCTTGCATCATCATTACCAGAAGCAGGGTTATCATGAAGCAAAGATCGCTACGAGATTTTGGATCGTCACAATGCTTTGTGTGCTATTGAGTATTGCAACATTGAAAATGAGATAATATATCGTGAAACGTGAGACGTGAATCGTGAAAGGTTTCAGAAAATAAAAGTTCTTATTTACGACTGACGACTCACGATTGACGAACGCATTATTGAAAAACCGCCCATGTTTGAAACCCTAAGAAACTAATACCGAAAGTCCAAACCAGATTGTGGTGCAGAAAAAGAAGACTAATGCTTATGAAGAACCAAAGTTCCGTACGAAAGCCCCCTCCGGCTCCCCCGAAGGGGGAGAGTGCAGACGCACAGGGGCAGATAGTTGAGCAGAAAAATAAAGGTTGAAATGCTTAATTACTGATGATGAAAAAAATCCTGGTGCCGGGCCTCCCTCTCTTTCGGAGAGGGATAAGAGGGGAGAGGCTGATATGAAACAGAAACTTGTCATACTCGGCGGAGGTGAGAGTGGCGTCGGCGCTGCATTGCTGGCAAAACAAAAAGGGTATGACGTGTTTCTTACAGATGAAAGTTCTTTGAAAGAGATCTATCGCAACGAGTTGCTGGATGCCGGAATTGAATTTGAAGAAGGAAGGCACACTGATGAAAAAATTCTGAATGCTGATGAAGTGGTAAAGAGCCCGGGTATACCGGAAAAAAATGAAATGGTGAAAAAGATAAGAGTCAAAGGAATTGAGATCATCAGTGAAATAGAATTGGCTTACAGATTCAAAGGAAACAGTAAGATCATCGGCATCACCGGCAGCAACGGGAAAACGACAACAACCGCATTGACCTTTCATATCTGCAAAACAGCAGGACTTGATTGTGCGATGGTTGGTAACATCGGTTTTTCATTTGCAAGACAAGTTGCAACAGATCCCAAACCGCTGTATGTAGCAGAGGTCAGCAGTTTTCAATTGGATGATATCAAAACATTCAGACCCGATGTGGCGATACTCACCAACATAACCGAAGATCATCTTGACCGCTACGAATACAAGTTTGAGAATTATATACGGAGCAAATTCCGTATCGCTATGAACCAGGATAAAAATGATCATTTCATTTATTGCCTGGACGATGAAGTAACTATGAAATATTTAGATCAATTCAATATTCAATCAAAACAACTGCCAATTAGCATGAAAAAAGAACCACTGAACGGAGCATTTATCAAAGACGGGGACATGTATGTAAGAACAGGAAACGATTACGTAAGCATGAGTGTCTATGATTTTGCATTAAAAGGGATACATAACCAATATAACACGATGGCCGCATGTGTAGCAGCGTCAACGCTGGAATTGAGAAAGGAAAAGATAAGAGAAGCGGTTACCACTTTTCAAAGTCTTGAACATAGAATGGAACCAGTGGCCACCATTCGTGGAGTTGAGTTCATTAACGATAGCAAAGCAACAAATGTAAATAGTACATGGTATGCATTGGAAAGTATGAACAAGCCCACTATCCTCATCCTTGGAGGAGTTGATAAAGGAAATGATTATTCCTTGATCACTGAGCTCGTGAAAGAAAAAGTAAAGGCGATCATTTGTCTCGGCACAGATAACCGTAAAATCCACGAGGCATTTGGAAACATTGCAAGCCCTATTGTAAACACTGGCAGCGCCTCGGAAGCCGTACATGCTGCCTTTCATTTTGCAGAAAAGGGTGACGTGGTTTTATTGAGCCCTGCCTGTGCAAGTTTTGATTTGTTTAAAAACTATGAGGATAGGGGCAACCAGTTTAAAAAAGCAGTGAAGGAATTATGAACCCCCTGTTCTCCGCCTAAGGCGGAGGGCCTTAGTTTGTGGGTTTCATTGTGCGATTGACAAGTTCTTTAATAATGAGTGTGATAAATATGTTACAAGGGGCAATGCTACTATTTAGCTTTTGTTGCGACGCTCCATTTGGGTTTCTTTTCGCTATTCAACAATAGCGTCGCAGTTTACCCAGGGCGAAGTGAAGGGTCGCACTCTTGTGCTGCAGTAAGTCTATTCAGCTTTTTTGAGCTTATAGCAGCATCCCGACCCGGTCGGGATAGATTAGTTCTTTATTCAACAAATGAGTTGCCACAGGCTTTAGCCTGTGGATGAAAAAACAAAATAAAATTTAAACCCCTTTAGGGGTTTTGGGGTATATGACCGAAGCATTAAACATACAACAGCAGATCAGAAATTTTGGCCAAAGAACCAAAGGGGATAAAGTGATCTGGGCATTAGTGATCCTGTTGGTACTTGCATCATTACTGGTAGTATACAGTGCCACTGGTTCCCTGGCTTATAAATTATATCGCGGTAATACTGAAGTTTATTTGTTCAAGCAGATAACATTCATCATACTGGGAATGGCGGTTATCTATTTTGCTCATCGGGTCAATTATACCATTTGGTCAAAAGTCGCCTACTTCCTTTTCATCATTTCAATTCCACTTTTGATCTACACATTATTCTTCGGTGTTCGTATGAATGAAGGTAGCCGATGGATCCGCCTGCCGATCATTAATATGACAATGCAAACTTCCGATCTTGCCAAGCTTGCTTTGTTCATGTATGTTTCAAGACAGATAAGCAAAAGACAAAACGTAATTAAAGATTTCAAACAAGGTTTCCTGCCATTGATCATACCAGTTGGAATTGTTTGTGCATTGATCGCACCGGCCAATCTTTCCACTGCATTGTTACTCGGTGCAAGTTGTTTGCTGTTATTCTTTATCGGCAGGGCAAATACAAAGCATTTATTAATAACAGTCGGGATTGCATGTATTCCGATAGTGATCCTAATAATAGCGGCCGTCATTCGCCATAATTCAGCAGGTGATGAATTAACGGGTTCCAGGAAAACTTCGTCAGGATTGTTTGCAAGAGCAGATACATGGATCAATCGTGTTGAAGGTTTCATGTATGGAAGTAAACAGGCAATTGATGATGATGCTTACCAGGTAACGCAGGCAAAGATCGCAATTGCAAAAGGAGGGTTGGTAGGCGTTGGTCCAGGTAACAGTACACAAAGGGATTTTTTACCGCAGGCTTATAATGATTTTATATATCCAATCATCATGGAAGAGTATGGATTGATAGGTGGGGCATTTATTCTATTTATCTATCTCGTGTTCTTATGGCGAAGTATCCGGATTTTTAAACGTTGCCCTTATGCTTTCGGAGCATTCCTCGCATTGGGGCTGAGTTTTACATTGGTTATTCAAGCAGTCGCAAACATGGCCGTAAGCGTAAACTTATTTCCGGTAACAGGAGTTACTCTTCCGTTAGTAAGTATGGGTGGAAGCAGTTTCTTATTTACATGTTTTGCAATTGGCATTATACTTAGTGTGGCGAGAAATGTGGAACAATTGGAAGGGAAAGGTAAAGAGGCAGTGGCGGATAATAATCAATAATTATTAATTAATAATTATTGATTATTTAAGAGAATAACATTGATAGAATGAACAAACGTATCATAATCGCTGGAGGAGGTACCGGTGGACATATTTTCCCGGCAATCGCAATCGCCAATGCTTTGAAGAAAAAAGACAGTTCGATCGAGATATTGTTTGTAGGTGCGAAGGGGAAAATGGAAATGGAAAAGGTACCGCAGGCCGGATATAAGATCATCGGACTGGATATAGCAGGATTCAACAGAAGCTCTTTGATAAAAAATATTGGTTTGCCTTTCAAGATCATTAAAAGTTATTTCCAGGCAAGAAAGATCATGAGTGAGTTCAAACCGGATGCGGTGATTGGAGTTGGAGGTTATGCCAGTTTTCCAATGTTGCAATTAGCGCAACAGAAAAATATCCCGACAGTAATACAGGAACAGAACTCATTTGCAGGAAAAACAAATATGATCCTGGGAAGAAGAGCAAAGAAAATTTGCGTGGCTTATGAAGGCATGGAGAAATTTTTTCCCAAAGAGAAGATCATATTGACCGGTAACCCTGTAAGGTCTGCGATCTCAGGATCATCAGTAACAAGAACAGAAGGTGACAATTTTTTCCAGTTGCATTTGAACAGAAAAACTGTCTTTGTGGTGGGAGGTAGTCTTGGTGCAAAATCGATCAATGAAGCGATTGATGAACGGCTGGATGATATACTGAATGCAGGTTTGCAGTTGATCTGGCAGACAGGAAAGCCGTACCTGGCAAAGGCAAGAGAAAGAGCAGCTGGTCGACCTGGAGTTTGGGTAAATGATTTTATTACGAGGATGGAGTATGCTTATGCAGCCAGTGATATAGTGATCTCAAGAGCTGGTGCTATCGCTATTGCAGAATTATGCGTGATGAAAAAGCCTGTATTGTTTGTACCCTTTCCATACGCGGCAGAAGATCATCAAACGGTGAATGCAATGAGCCTGGTGAAAAAGCAGGCGGCATTGATCGTAAAAGATAGTGAAGCAAAAGAGAAATTGGTACCAATGATCATTGAGTTGGCAAGGGATGATGCCAGGCAAAGTGAACTAAGAAGACATATAAGTGAATTAGCAATAAAGAATGCAGATGAAAGAATAGCAGAAGAGATTTTAAAATTATTATGATGATTTTTTGACGGGTTCCAAAAAGTTCAAATACTGTCCTTATGAATCCCCCTCCGGGGGGCCGTACCTAGAAAGCCGATAGTCAGGACTTCAGAGTCGCTGGGAGTTGAAAACTGAGCATTGAACATTGAACATTTTTTTAGAATGAATGAAAAGAGAAAGACAAAGAGAAGTGTGAATTCGATTTATTTCATTGGGATCGGTGGAATTGGAATGAGTGCATTAGCAAGATACTTTCGTTCAAAGGGTGTAAAGGTGAGTGGGTATGACAAGACACCGAGTTCTTTAACAAAGGAATTAGAGCAGGAAGGAATGAAGATCCATTATGAAGAAAATGTTGACCTGATCCCGAAAGATGCGGAGATTATTGTATACACGCCGGCAGTTCCAAAAGAACATAAAGAGCTGGTGTATTATCAACAGAATGGATATAAAGTAGTAAAGCGAAGTGATGTTTTGCAGATAGCAACAGAAAGTTCTTTTAATATATGTATCGCAGGTACACATGGCAAAACAACCATTACAACGATGGTGGCGCATTTGTTAAGGCATACTGGTTATGGTTGTAATGCATTTCTTGGTGGTATTTCGGTGAACTATGGAACAAATTTTTGGAGCAGTGAAAGAAATGTAAGTGTTGTGGAAGCCGATGAGTATGATAGGAGTTTTTTGAAATTAAGTCCTGATTTGGCGATCATAACGGCAATGGATCCCGATCACCTGGATATCTATGGAACTGCTGAAGAAATGGA
>DASUTO010000276.1:0-37887 GCA_036374555.1 Chitinophagaceae bacterium | reverse complement strand
TGTGCAATAGTTGGTGTCAAATTTGTCACGGCAGTACCAAAGGGTATTTCCACTTTTATAGTGTCATTAGTTATTACACCATTTATATCTTGTAATAGAAATGAGTTGTCATCCTTTTTTAAAACAAAGCTTGTTATATTTTTCGAGGAGGATAAAACGGGAGGTGGCGTTGAAGGTTCATTTCTTGAACATGAAATCAATGTTATCCAATTTATTAAGGTTAGGAATAGAAGTTTATTTTTAGACATAGGTTCAAATTATTATGCGGTTGTTTGTGTTCAAAAAAAAGTCTTACTCAGCTTTAGTTCTCAACACCAACAATATGAATATAAAAAAAATTTACTCAGCAACCTCAGTTGACTTCTTTCCGCTCTCTCATAGCCTTGTTACGTTTATAGATCGATAAAATGCATTTGCGGCATGTTACAGCGCCCCAATTGTCGGTGGCTATTCTTTCAGTCTGAGCCCGGAGAGAAGCTTCTTTATCGCGGGGATTGCACAACACCATTCCATTTTCATCCAGGGCATGTAGATCTCGCTTTTGTCTTTTGTCTCTTGGCATATTTCAAAAATCATGATAGCTCTGCTTTCCTTATTTCCCCTTTATGATCTTTTATAAAACCATCAATTTGCTGGTTGGTGTATTCCAGTTTTTCAATAACAGACGGATATGGCTCATGTAATTTTTTATAATCGAGTAAATACCGTGTGTATATATCATGGATCTTTTTAAGATCATCGATTGATACATCGGAATACATATCCTGCGTGAAAAGCTTATCAGCATTCGCTAAATGCGACCGGTATCTGGCAATCTTTACCAGATCGGAAATGATGGTGATCTTGGTTTTTTCCTGGTTCATATGTTTAGTTTTGGTTTTAAGTACTTTTTCGCCGTTGTTAGTGTCCAAAAATAAGTCGTAATCAATTTTAGTTTTCAGCACCAACAACACGAATTTAAAAATCATTTCCTTGTCTTGGGTTGTTGACAAATTCTTTCTATTAATCCTTTTTCTTGTTTCCTTTTTTCTGGTCTTTATTAATTTTTTCTACGATTTCTCTAGGAATTACTGTCAACTGATCTGTTTCGCAATTCCAAATGTTTAAATATTTTTCGGAAATAACATTATGACTTTTCCATTTAGCAAATTTTTCATAAAGCATAAGTGTACAAATATCAGTTGCAGTTATAAAATCTCCTGTCTCTGGTAAGTGAGTATGCATTGCTCCAACAATTTCTTTTCCTTCTTCCTCTTTACCTCCATAATACAATGGAAGTATATTTTTATGTAATTGTTTTTTAAGTGTCAGCTTATTGTCGTTGTCAAAAGTCAGTAGGTAATCATTTCCGATTATTACTACGCCATTTTGTTGAGGGCCGGTCAAAATGTAAACTTTTTTATCAGTTCCATTAATTAAGGGGATTAAATTTAAGTTGGTGTTTTTATAACTCTTAAACAAGGTATCTGAATTAATTTCTGCTAAGGCAATTTTTCTGATTACATATAAATTGGTTTCATTAATTGTAAAATCTCTTTCTGTAAAGTCGGTTGTAGCAGTTTTAATATTATAAGTACTGTCAAATGAAATTGTACCAATTACTTTCGGATTGTCGGATTTTGAGAAGAAGATACATTTTGCTATGTCTTTATCAGTATACGAAAAATAACCTCCGATATTTTCCCGGTTCTTATAGTTTTCTAAAAATATGTCTGTTCCATACCAGGAAGCCATTTCAGATTTATAAAGCATTTTCCCTTCTAAAACAATTGGCTTTGCTTGTTCTGTTGGATTCTCTTGTCCGAATAAGCTTAAACTTAAAACTGTCAATAGTGAAGAAAATGTCTTGTACATTCTTGGTGTATTTTTTTAGGGTTATTTGCAACAATTGTAATAGTTCAACTGCTTATCTTAACCTCAATTCAATAATGAAACTGGTGCGAACGAGAATCACTTCGCCATCAACTCATCCCATGCAGCAGCAAGTGGTCTTGCAATACCATCGCCTTTCCATTCACCGGTACCGGGAATAGTTTTTGTCAATAAGACACCTTCTTTTGTTTTGCCGGCTTTTATTTCACCTTCGGTAAATATGAGAATAGCGCCCAGGTAGTCGCCGAATTTTTTCAGGTCTTCATGATTGCCAACGATATTATAACCATCTGCCGCGTGGCCGAATATATAAGTTGTGCTTTTATCAAAATGGCGGGTGGCTCTATTTAAGATTTTTATCCAATGATGAATACTTGCGCCGGAGCTACGGTCAACAAATGGATGACGACGATTGAACATCAGGTCGCCCATGTGAACGATGTTTGCATTTTCAAAATGAATAACACTGTCGCCGTTGGTATGGCCGGGTCCCCAATAGTGCATAACAATACTTTCCTCGCCAACATAACCCGTCCAGTAATCAGCATAAGTTTTGTCAGGTAACAATTGTTTGTCAAGATTCTTTGCAGCTTTCGCCACTCTTTCCTGATTCTTCCTGGAGTTCTCATGCGCCACTACATGTTTTGCCAAACCTTTGAATGCAATATTTCCGCCGCTGTGATCGCCATGATGATGGGTATTGATAAGATATTTTATTGCCGCATCACTTTTTTTATTCAATTCTCCTATCAGGTGAGGGGCAGTGTCTGGGAACTGTGAATCTACAACGACAATTTCATCCTTATCTATGTGAAAGGCAATTGTACCTCCGCGTTCGGTGAACACACCGGTCTTATCTGTCATCATATGAAACATCCACGGTGGGGGAGCGGCCCCGGTTCCTTTTGTAAATAATGCAGAAAATACTTTTTGCTGGGCAAGGGTAAGTGCGCCAAATGTAAGTGCAGAGTTTTGGATGAATTTGCGACGATTCATTGTGTGTAGTTTTGGGTTTTGTTTCTTATTCTAGTTTCAAGATTTTTTACCCACCCCTTGTAATTTTCCCTATTTGGAATTTCTACTGCCCTCCTGGGAGGGGATGAAACATCACGATAGCTGAATAGAATTACAGAACGTACAAGTGAGTGACACAACAATGCTTAATAGTAGCAATGTTGCTGGTTAAATAAAAAGAACTTCATTAACAATGAAATTAAGAAAAATAAAATGACTGATTAAATCTAAGTTGCTCCGCCTGAGGCGGAGGACAGGGGGTCAATATTCAAACTTCCTTAAGGTCGGCGCTTTGATCCAGGTAACAATGGAAACGAGCAGCGTCATGCAGCCGCCGAAAATAACTGATGGTACTGTGCCCATTGCAGCTGCCGCAACCCCGCTTTCAAATTGTCCGAGCTCATTGGATGAATTGACGAAAATAGAATTGACCGACGATACACGGCCTCGCATTTCATCGGGCACAAATAATTGTACAATGGTGCCGCGAATGATGACACTGACGCCATCGAAAAGACCGCTGACAAATAATGCTGCGAAGCTGAGCCAGAAATTCTTTGAAATTGCAAATACTAAAATGCAAATACCAAAACCTGCTACCATATAGAGCAGGGTCTTGCCTTGTTTTTTCTTTAATGGGTTTGAGATAAGCAATGCTATGGCTATAAAATTGCCGAGATAAGTAGCGGCATAAAGCCATCCCAATTTTTCCGGTCCTATTTTTAAAATATCAACTGCAAACACCGGCAGAATGCCGACTGCACCACCAAATAAAACAGCAAACATATCGACACTGATCGCACTTAGTAAGGCTCTTTGATTTTTATGAAACACAAATTCCAATCCTTCTTTCACGCCTTCAAAGGTTGTTGTTTTACCGGGCTGCCAGCTTACCGGTTTTGGTTTTATTAATTGAAATAATATGACAGCCATAAAAATGGAAGTACATGTAATGGAAAATGCTATTGTAATATTGGTATAACCTAAAAGCAGGCCGGCCAATGCCGGGCCTGTAACAGCAGCGATCAGCCATGTCATGCTGTTTATCGAGACTGCTCTTACCAACGATTCCTGTGGTACTAATTGTGCCAAAAATGCATTAATAGCTGGTGAACTATATGCTCTTATTGCTCCTGTACAAAATACAAGCCCATAGATCATCCATTGGATGATTCGTTGTGAAGATGTTTTTCCGGGTGAGCTGATCTCTGATGTGAACCATTGTGATGTTACAAATAACAAGCCCACCATCAATAAAAAGTATAAGGCCATGCAAACGCTGATCAATCGCTGTTTGTTGCTTCTGTCAACTTTTACGCCGGCTGGCAATGCAAGCAATACGGCTGGTATCACTTCACTTAAACCAAGTATGCCGATAGAAAGTTTGCTGCCCGTTACTTCATATAATTTCCAACCTAATAACACAGGTGTCATTCGAAGACCTGCAATGAATAAGAAGCGGGCAATGACGAACCAAAAAAACTCCCGGTTGATGAGTGGTTGTTTTGTCAAGCAGTTAATGGTTTTATTTGCCAACTGGCAATTGCAATTGGCAATTGCTTCATCGTCAGGGTAAAGTTAGATAATGCTGCCCGTCATCATAATCTTTTTCCAATGCATCAATAACGACCTGCAAATGTTTTTCATTACCCAGAAAATCGGCGTTGGAGGCATCGATGAAAAGTGTTTTTATGTTGTGTTCTTTAATGTAATGGGTGTATGTCTGCTGAATATTGAAAAGATATTCATCAGGTATATTTTGCTCGTAAGCCCTGTTTCTTTTTTTAATGTTCTTTTGTAAGCGGCTTACCGGTGTATGCAAATAAATAAGCAAGTCAGGTTGTAGCAGTTGCTGATGAATGATCTCAAACAATCGTTGATAAAGCCGGAACTCATCATCAGGCAGATTCACTTTGGCAAAAAGAAGACATTTGGTAAATAGATAATCTGATATAGTGACGTTTTGAAAAAGATCTTTTTGTTGTATCAGGTCTTTGAGTTGCTTATAACGCTCTGCCATAAAAAACAACTCAAGCGGGAATGCATAGAGTTTGGGATTTTCATAAAACTTGGGAAGAAAAGGATTGTCAGCAAACTCTTCAAGCACCAATCTTGCATTGAAATGCCGCGACAACAAATGTGATAAGGTGGTTTTGCCGGCGCCAATATTTCCTTCTATAGTGATAAAATGATAATTCATTATTATAATGCGCAAATATGCCAATATGCAATTTGCAAGTGTGGAGTTGCAAAATAATTGAAATGGTAATTTATAATTTGAATAAAGAATAGATTGTGGATAAATCCGCTAAATCCATAATAATCCTTTAATCTGTGATCTTTCTTACCTCCAAATTATCAGGACATTCCTCCAATAACTCTGCTATTGTTTTTTTTAGAACAGGATGTTGTAATGTGGGATCTATTTCGGCAAGTGGGACAAGGACAAATCGCCTGTTTTGCAGCTCAGGATGGGGGATCTTTAAAAAGCGCAGGTCATGAATTTCATTTTCAAAAAGTAAAATATCAATATCAATGATCCGGGGGCCCAGCTTTTCTTTTCTTACACGACCCATTTCTTTTTCGATCTTTAAGATCTTTCGCATTAACTGGCGGGCGTTTAATGAAGTAGAAATTTCCAATGCCTGGTTTAAAAAAGAAGGTTGATCGGTTATTCCCCATGCTTCCGTTTCATAAACAGAAGAAGATTTTGTTAAAGAACCACATTGCTCGCTTATCAAAGAGATCGCTGTCAGGAGATTCTCTTTGCGATCTCCTAAATTGCCTCCTATCAACAAATGTGCTGTACTCATAATACCAAATTCGGGGAAGGCGCAAATATCTTTATTTTTACCGTCTTAAATAATCTGAATATGGGTGGTTTCTTTAAAATGTTTTTCGCATCATTGCTGGCATTGATCATTTTCTCTGTCATCGGTTTTTTCATATTTCTTGTATTAATTGCTGGTCTTGCCAAAAGTGATACACCGCTGGTTGAAAAGAATTCAGTGCTGGTGGTCAATCTCGGGCAATTTTTCCAGGAACAGAAGAAGGAAAGCCCCCTGGCTTTGTTGAGCAGCAATGAGGAATTAAGTGTGCCCGGTGTATATGATGTTGTGCGACTTCTTCAAAAAGCAGCAAAGGATGACAAAATAAAAGGCATCTACCTGCAAAGCGGTCTCAACCCAAATGGTTTTGCAACGTCTGAAGAAATAAGAAATGCATTGATCGCTTTCAAGAAGTCCGGTAAGTTTATTGTTGCTTACAGCGAAATGATGAATCAGAAATCATATCATGTAGCCAATGTTGCTGATAAAGTGTATGTAAATCCGAAAGGTTTTTTTGACTGGACAGGTTTTAGCTCGGAGTTAATATTCTTAAAGGGAACATTGGAGAAGCTGGATATTGAGCCGCAAATTTTTTATGCGGGTAAATTTAAAAGTGCCACAGAACCTTTTCGCACTGATAAGATGACACAGGAAAACAAATTGCAAACATCGGTATGGCTTGGGGATCTGTACGCTCATTTTTTGGTAAAAGCTGCAGAAGAAAGAAAAATAGATACTGCCACACTCCACCAATATGCGAATGAAGCCGCAATCCGAACACCGCAGGATGCTGTTGATAAAAAACTAATTGATGCCGTGAAATATGATGATGAAATAAAGGATGAGATAAAACAACGATTGAACCTGGGAAAGTATGATAAAATAAATTTCATTTCTATAAACAGTTATTTCAAAACCGGGTCTTATAAAAGAACATCAGGAGAAAAAATTGCGCTGATCTATGCTGAGGGGAATATAATTGATGGCGGTGGCGACCAGCAGGGACAAATTGCAAGTGGCGAGTATATAAAACTGATCCGCAAAGCAAGACTTGATAAAACCATTAAAGCAATTGTATTTCGTGTGAACAGTGGCGGGGGAAGCGCCTTAGCAAGTGAAGGGATCTGGCGTGAACTATCATTAACAAAAAAAGAAAAACCTGTTGTTGTAAGTTTTGGTGATGTGGCCGCATCAGGTGGTTATTATATTTCCTGTGGTGCTGATAGCATTTTTGCAAGCCCTGCAACTATTACGGGTTCTATTGGTGTGTTCGGCATCATTCCTAACATGGAAGGTTTCTTCAAGAATAAATTGGGAGTAACATTTGATGGAGTGAAGACGGCGCCTTATGCTGACCTCGGAGCTATTTACAGGCCAATGAATGAGAATGAAAAGAAATTTATTCAGCAAAGTATTGATGAAATATATCTCACCTTCAAACAAAGAGTAGCTGATGGCAGAAAGAAATCAGTAGAAGATATTGACAGCATTGCACAGGGTAGAGTTTGGAGTGGTAACAGGGCAATTGATATTGGCCTGGTTGATAAATTCGGTGGCTTGCAGGATGCTGTTGATTGTGCCGCAAGAATGGCAAAGCTGAAGGATTATCGTTTGCGTGAATATCCCGAAGTGCAAAGTGTTTTTGACAGGTTGTTTGGTGCCAGGGACAATACATTAAAAACAGAAATGATAAGGAAAGAATTGGGAGAAGATCAATTTAAAATTTACAACGAGATGCTGCGTATAAAGCAAATGACCAATTCTGTGCAGGCAAGATTGCCTTTTGAGTTTTTTATTAATTAATAAGAACGTTTCTGGGCTTGGCGAAGGCCGTCAATATATGATGACGTTTCCGGCCGAGCCGCACCACAAATATATTTTTAATAATCGGCGAGGCCAACACGGCCCAGGCTTTCGCCAAGCCGCGTGTTATGTGCCGCTTTATTTAATCTTGCGGGGCCTTCAAAAAATATTTTCGATGCGATTGTTTCAGGTCTCCGAATATCATTGACGTATCTCGACATGTAATATGAAACCAAGAACCTCCATTTAAAGAGTAGTTAAAAACTTGGCCACGCTGCTTTAGTTCACCATTTATTTCACACGTTGTAAAGGCAAACGCTAGATCCCAATATGTTCCATCTATGGGCTCTGAATTCTTAATGATGGAAGTGATTTCATTTTTACTGAGATTCCAATCTTTGCATTTAGAAGTATCGTCAGGCCCCGTATACCTTAGAGTTACCTCTTTTCTCAATGATAAAATTTCAAAAGGCTTATCATTATAGAACATTGTTCCGAGACTATCCTTTGCTGTTTTGATTCGTTGTGTTTCAACGGAGTCATCACCATACTGTATCGAAGCGTCAATAGCCGAATCTTGATGACCTTTATTAGAATTAGAAGTGCAATACCAACAAAAAGTTGATAGAGTGCTAATAACTATTCGTTCAATTAATAAATGCTTCATTAAAAATGGCACATAACACTCTAATTTATGATATAAAACGCTACTTGAAAAATATTCGACTATTGATAACTAATGTTTTAGTGTTATACATTTTGTATTGTTGTTAGTACAATCCACTAATCAGAAAATGAATCAGGAGACTTACATTTGCCACTCAATATAAATGAATGCCGCAACCATACAGCCAGCTGAGGGCTATGATGGCCATAACCAAGGCCAGTCTTAAAGGAGTTTTCAGAAGTCCATCTGCTGTCATATTCAGTTTCGTTTTTCCCCTCATTTTTATTTTAGTGTTTGGATTTATTGGAAATAGCGGGAGATTGGCTGTACGTGTCGCATTTGATCCAACCAGTGATACAGCAAACAAAGTATATGAAGGTTTGAAAAGTATATCTGCCTTAAATGTTGTTGATAAAGATTCTGCTGGATTGATAAAGGATCTTGAGAAGGGAAGGATCGCGGCGATCATCAGTTTGAAAAAAGATATAGATTCAACAAAACCGGTCCAGATACATTTGAAAACATCGGAAGCCGTTAATCCGCAAAACATACAAGTACTCCGATCGATAATCGACGGGATGATAAAAGGAATGAATGAAAGCAAGTTTGGTGCGGAAAATTCTGTTGCGGTTATCAGCAATGAAGTGGTGAGGATCGAAGGGAGGATTTACCGGACCATTGATTTTATTTTACCCGGACAACTTGGATTTTCTTTATTAAGTGCCGGAGTTTTTGGTGTTGCATTTATATTTTTCAGTTTGCGTCAAACATTGGTGCTAAAAAGATTTTTTGCCACGCCCATCAAGCGACAATATATTGTTTTAGGAGAAGCGCTAAGTCGTGTGTTGTTTGGACTAATAACGGCTGTTGTTATTTTGGCCATCGGTCATTATGCATTTGATTTTACTTTGGTAAACGGATGGGTCACGTTCTTTGAAATGCTTGTACTTAGTTTCCTTGGACTGGTTGTGTTTATGGGTTTTGGTTTTATTGTCAGTGGTCTTGCAAAAAATGAAAGTGTGATCCCCCCATTTGCCAACCTTATCACATTGCCGCAATTTTTAATTGGTGGTACATTTTTTTCTACCGATGCTTTTCCCGGTTGGTTAAAGGCAGTTGCTGATATCATGCCATTGAAACATCTGAACGATGCGATGCGAAACGTAGCTTTTGAAGGTGCCCATCTTGGTGACTGTTTAAAACAGATCGGTATCCTCGCAATTTGGGGAGTGGCTGTTTATGTTATTGCAATAAAAGTTTTCAGGTGGGAGTGATCAGTCGACAGTCTACAGTCAATAGTCGGCAGATATGCTTCTTAAATTAAAGGATCAATTTTTTATTTTGAATTTATGCGGGTAATCAAATTAGCCATACTGAGTTTTATCATTCTTTTCTTATTGGTAACGATCATCTCCCTTTTTATTCCATCGCATATACGTATTTCAAAAGCAACTGACATTAATAGCACAAAAGAGGTGGTGATGAGTTATATTACCGATCCATTAAAATGGAAAGAATGGTACCCGGGAGCCGATTCGCTGGATATATTATATATCGAGGGCAAACCCATGGGAATTTTAACGGATAGTACCGGGAGGGAGGGTTTGTGCATCAGCGATATAAATGATAGCATTGTTACTGCAAAAAATGTTGGTCCGGCCGCCACAAGTGGGTTGGAAACAGGCTGGAAGGTCTTTCCAGGCAGCGGAAACAACGTGACAACGGTGCAATGGTATATGGATTTTAGATTAAAATGGTACCCCTGGGAAAAATTCAAGTCCCTTTTTTACGAAAATATTTATGGCCTACATATGGAGCAGGGGCTGGCAGCACTGAAAGAATTAAGCGAAGGGCGCCGCTCGTCAAGTAACTAATCTTAATTTTATAGTTCTCCGTATTTTTAATCACAAACTAATAATATGAAACAATTACTTTTTTCAGCGGTGCTATTTATTTCTGTTGGTGTATTTGGGCAAAACCCGCCAGCAAGTCCCCCGGCGAAAGCTTCTGAAACTACCGATAACGGTACTGTCATCACGATCAATTACAGCCAGCCTTCTGTAAAAGGAAGAACAATTGGTAAAGACCTTGAACCAATGGAAGGAAAAGTGTGGCGCACAGGTGCAAACAAAGCCACAGTGTTTGAAGTAAGCAAAGATGTAAAGGTTGAGGGAAAAGCATTGGCAGCTGGTAAATATTCATTATTTACAATAGTTAATGGAGATGAATGGACGATCATCTTTAACAAAACAGCGGACCAGTGGGGTGCATTCAATTATAAGGAAGCTGATGATGCTTTAAGAGTAAAAGTAAAAGGTGGCAAGACGAAGGCTTTCTCTGAAAAAATGACTTTTGCTATTGATAAAAAAGGTAAGGTGTCACTCATGTGGGGTGATAAGCAGGTTGATTTTAAAGTAGTCTAAATTAATCAGGGAAACTGACTTTTCCCATTGTGACGGAAGGGATCTTGTTTCTTCCTTTACCAACATTGATCTTTTGGCCGCAAACACATTCATTAGCAAGCAGTGCAAACAGCACTGCTTCTTTTGCATCCGGATTGATGTGCAGATCATCGGTAGTATAAAATTTCATCCCCGGTAATTGAGATCTGATGTTTTCCATTAACAAAGGATTGTGCATGCCGCCACCACTTACATAGATCGAATAGCTTTCATTTTTTTCAATACATCTTTTGATCGCATCCGCAGTTGTATCGGCGGAAAAACGATTCAGTGTTGCCATTACATCCTCATTAGTTATAGAAGTTATAGTTGCTTTCTTTATCGCAGTCTGTAAATAAGAAAGATTGAATAATTCAGGTCCAATGGTTTTTGGAAAATCGCTTGCAAAGAATGAATGGGCTTTTAATTCTTTCAACAGATCCATATTTACTTTTCCTTTTTTAGCAATTGCAGAACCCTCATCAAAATATTTCCCGGTGAAATTTTTTTGTATAAATGCATCCATCATTGTGTTACCGGGACCAACATCGGTACAGAAAATTTTTGTCCCATCAAGATCGGCAGGTAAGAAAGTCAAATTTGCTATGCCGCCAATATTCAGCATGATCCTGTTCTCGCCTTTTTTTGAAAAAAGAAAATAGTCGCCATAAACAGCTAGCGGAGCTCCTTCCCCACCGGCAGCAATATGTTTTTGCCGAAAATCACTGATGGTGATGATCCCGGTATTTACCGCTATATGATCTCCATCACCGATCTGTAATGTGGCATTGGGAAATTTTTCTCTGCCGTGTAAAAATTTGGGAGCATGATAAATTGTTTGACCATGGCTCGCAATAAGATCAATAGTATCTTTTGTATAGCCCCATTTTTGCAAACAATCATTTATGATTTTCGCATGTTGAATGGCCACCCATTCATTCAGCAAACAAACTTTTTCAAGATCAGCGTCACGGCGGGAGAAAATGGTTTTCAATTCTTCCTTAAAATCATTTTCATATGTCGAGGTTTCAAACATCACCAGCTCAACTTTAGTTTCGGCTCCACTACCTTTTATTTTACATAGCGCCACGTCAAGGCCATCGAAGGAGGTTCCGCTCATCAGGCCGACTATCAGCCTTTCTGGTTTGGATGCGATGCGATAAAGCTTTTCAATATTGGGGTTCATATAATAAATATAGTTACTTAAGCTTTGCGGTTTCGTGTCTTAAATTTAATGGTTGGTGAACGTTTTTGCGGGTTTTTTAAAAATTTCCTGCAATTTTTTGCGGCTTTTACAAAAAACTGATTTAGTTTCGGTAGCCCAATAACGAGAACCGCTAACGAAAACCGCTTATGCTCAAAAAGGAACGACAAGAGTTCATCCTGCGAGAAATAAATCTTCACAATAGGGTTTTGACATCTGACCTCTGCGAAGTCATCAATGTTTCTGAAGATACGATTCGCCGCGACCTGTCTGAACTCGCTGAAACAGGAGACATTATTAAAGTACATGGAGGCGCCTTATCAAAGTCATTCCATGTCTCCTTTCAAACCAATGGCGTCTATTCCCAGGATAATAAAAAGATGATCGCTCAAAAAGCCGTTACGTTAATTCGTGATGGTATGTTTATTCTTACAACGGGTGGAACAACAATTCTTGAACTGGCAAAAGCATTACCGCAACATTTGCGTGCAACTTTTTTCACGGGAAGTTTGCCTGCAGCGATGGAGTATATTCATCACCCCAATATAGAAGTCATTTTTATCGGTGACCGGATCTCAAAGAATTCCAAGATCACAGTTGGTGGTGATGCTATAACAAAGATCAAACAGATCAATGCGGATATCTGTTTTCTTGGCATCAATGCAATTGATGCTGAACATGGTCTTACTGACAATGATTGGGATGTGGTGCAGGTGAAAAAAGCGATGATCCAATCTTCAAAAAAAGTGGTGGCATTGACGATCGCTGAAAAAATAAATACACAACAAAAATTAAAAATAGGTGATCTTGACCTGTTGGATATAATGATCACAGAATTAGATCCCGGTGAAAAAATTTTTGATGCCTATAAAGAAAAAGGCGTAGAGATATTATAGATCCGTTCCCTGTAAAGATTGCATGAAGTATATCCATTTAATTATTCAAACAAAAAATCTATGAACCGAAAAAAAATCTCAAGACCATTGTATTATCAATTAAGTCTTGCATCGATCTTTTGTCTTTTTTCCATGGCTTCATTCAGCCAGGTTAAGATCTCAGGTAAGGTAACAAGTACAGATGGTAAGGCACTTCCTTATATTTCTGTCACTGTAAAAAACACCAGTTTTGGAAGCTCTACTGATCTCAACGGCGATTACAGTTTTTCTGCTGATCTGAAAGCAGGCCAATATGTATTGGAGTTTTCAGGGGTAGGCCTTAAATCAAAAGAACAAACATTGCAGGTAGGAACCGAAACATCCTATTCAGTAAATACCCAGTTAGCGGAAGACGCATTGAATCTGGATGAAGTGATAGTAACAGGTACAAATGTTCGGACTTCTAAAAGACAATTGGGAAATTCCATATCAACTATAAATGCAAAACAATTAGAGAACACCGGTACCAGTAATTTAACTGCTATTCTTAATGGACGTGTTATGGGTGCACAGGTAACGCAAAACTCCGGTGATCCCGCCGGTGGGATTTCAATAAAATTAAGAGGAGTAGGTTCTGTATTTGGTTCTTCTGAGCCTCTTTATATTATTGATGGTGTTATTGTTGATAATAGCTCTGCTAATGTTATAAACCTGAACGCAGATGCACAAGGTGCAAGAATACAGACTGGCGCTAACCGGCTTGTAGATATTAATCCTAATGATATTGAGCGTATAGAAGTGATCAACGGAGCAGCAGCAGCAGCCATTTATGGATCAAGAGCCTCCAATGGCGTTGTCCAGATATTTACAAAAAGGGGAAGAACAGGGAAAACCAAAGTATCTCTTTTTACAAGTTTAAATTTTAACTCATTGAGAAAACGATTAGAAATGAACACTGTACCATTCCGATATGGTATTCCCGGGGATGCGAGGTTAACAACAGTAGGCGACAGGTTAACTACTATTGCTAATTTGACAGGTACTGCCGGAACCGGGCCAGCTGCCTTAGGCGGTAGATTGATTGAGGCAAAATATCCTGTAACACGATACGATTACCAGGATGATATTTTTGATAATTCAATGGGAACGGACAATCATGTATCGGTTAGCGGCGGCACAGAGAAAGGAACTTACTACATGTCTGCTTCTTATTTAAAGAATGACGGTATAATCCGCAATACAAATTTCCAGCGTTACGGATTAAATGTGAGAGGTGACATCAATATTAATAAATGGGCAAAAGTTACTGCCGGGGCTATTTATACAAATTCCAGGTCTAAGGATTTGCCCAATGGTAATAATTTCTTCTCACCAATTAGCACCATGACCATTATAGATAATGTATGGAACATAAATGAAAGAGATGCCAATGGAAATTTATTAGCGGTTGAACAAGTAAGAATGAATCCATTATCAGTTATTGAAACCTACGACTTACGAACAGAAACGAACCGCTCTGTAGCAGATCTAAAATTAAATTTAACACCTTTAAAAGGATTGAATATTGATTTAACGAATGGTTTCGATACTTACTCTCAAACTGGAAATACCTACCAGGCCAGGATTCCGTATCCAAACGTATCTGCTGCATTTTTTCCTGATGGTTATGTCAGTTATGCCAGGTATAATTATTTTCAATGGACATTTGATGGGGTAGCTTCATATAAATTTAATTTACTCAAAGACCTTCAATCTACTTCATCTGCCGGGTATTCAGCTCAATATATTAAAACTACTTACGCAGCCCAGGAAGGCCGCGATTTAATACCCATTGTGCGTACAATTGGCGCAGCGCAGAACTTGTTTACTCTTCCGATCGACAATAGAACACAGCAATCTATTTTTGGATACTTTTTTCAACAGACATTTGGTTATAAGAACAAATTATTCCTGACTGCAGCAGGACGTTTTGATGGTTCCTCTGCATTTGGCGAGGACGCACAAAATATTTTTTATCCCAAAGCAAGCTTAAGTTATAATTTATCTGACGAAGACTTCTGGTCCAGCAGCAATTTCAGCGATTGGTTCAATACACTAAAACTGCGGACATCATATGGTAAGGCAGGAAACCTTACTGGTGTAGGTCCTTATGATCGTTTCATTTCTTATTTGCCCATTACATATACAGGCGGTGGATTTGGTCCGCGCAATAGCATAGGGAATGAAGATATCCGTCCTGAGATCAAAACAGAATGGGAGGCGGGAGCAGACATGCAATTCTTTAAAGGACGTTTGGGTTTGCAATTTTCGTTTTATAACCAGGAAATTACTGACCTGATATTGCCATTTAATATTGCTCCTTCCAACGGCGCCACTTCTTTGGTGGACAATATTGGAGAAATGACAAACAAGGGATTTGAATTAATGTTAACGGGAACTCCTGTTAAATCAAATGATTTTCGCTGGGATGTTTCTTTGTTATATAACAAAAACGATAACGAGATCACAAAGCTGTATAAGAATGCAGGATTTATAGGATTGGATGCTACGGGAACGCAAGGCGTGTTAGAGGGCCATCCTGTCGGCGTATATTATATAAATTATTATGCAAGAAGTGCGGACGGATCATTATTATTAAGGGATGTAAACGGGTTTAAATTACCACAGGTAGAACGTGGTGATGCCGCAACGAATATCCCTGCGAGGGATGCAAATGGTCAACCTTCAGGTACTCCTTTACGTAAAGTTCTTGGTGATCCAAATCCGGATTATACGGCAACTTTTGTAAACGAGTTCTCCTATAAAAACCTTTCATTAAGAATTCAGTTAGACAGAGTAGCAGGCTTTGAAGTTTATAATTGGGATTGGATAACCCGTAATAATGTTGGTAATGGTAAACTTGCAGAAAAAGAACTGAATGGTGAAGTACCTCGTGGATGGGTAGCAGCTATAGGTGGTTTTATTGGACCACGTATACAGGAGGAACATGTGCAGGATGGCACATTTACCAAACTACGGGAGGTAGCGCTTTCTTACTCGCTGAATAAATTGAAATTTGCCGAAAGCATGAAGATTTCATTGATAGGAAGAAATTTAATCTCATGGGATAATTATGTAGGATTTGATCCGGAGATTAATGCTTCCGGTCAATCTGTAATTAGAGGCAATGATTTTGGTGCCTTCCCCATACCTAGAGTTTTCCAGATTTCACTAACCACTAATTTTTAAAAAATACTATCATGAAAAAAATACTCAATATATTTTTATTAAGCACTTTGATAATAGGAGCAGGGTGTAAAAAGGAATACCGTAACCCTAATGCTCCAACACAAGAGGATGTATTTAGCTCAACTGATGGAATGACCCGTGTTATAGTTGGAATAAAAAACCGGTTTGCTGTTAATACATTGGGAGCAGCATCTATTTACCAGGCAATTTCTGCAAGTGGATTATCTACAAGAGAGCTGGTAGTACAAAACGCCGGTAATGCCGATTTAGCACAGCTGGAAAATGGAGGTAATAACCTGGCTCCAAATAATGGTGTTATCGGGAGTTTATGGTCTACGACTAATATAGTTAATAGTGAAGCACAAAAACTGATCAATGGTTCAGCCAATGTTGGTGATGTCAATCTTAAAAATGCTATACGTATTTACGGGCATTTATATAAAGCAATGGCATTAGGCACAATGGCTGCATTCTGGGAAAAGGTTCCTATTAATAATGGTGAAAACGCTGAATACGGTACCAGGATTGAAGCGCTGACCCTGGCAGTTCAATTGTTAGATCAGGCATCAACACTCTTGGGCACCACTACAATTCCAGCAAGTTTCACGTCGCAGGTAGGAGCAGAAATTGATCTAAAAAATACTTTGTTGGCTTTATCGGCACGTTACAACATGATGTTATTGAATAATGACGCTGCTATTGCTAAAGCAAGTGCTGTAGATCTGACTAAAAAATCTACTTTCTTTTATAACAACGTTAATCCAAACCCTGTTTTCAGATCGGGTGTGACAACGGCTAATGTTTATGGAATAAGAGCAGATTTTGGTTTGAGCGGCGCTTTGTTACCAGACGCAAACGACAAACGACGTGCCTTTCATTTAGTGAAGAATGCTGCAAATGGTTCAGGCTTTTTTCAAAACGATGCAACAGCTATACCCATTTATCAACCAGGAGAAATGTTGCTGATACTGGCGGAAGCAAATGCAAGAAAATCGCAATTGAATACAGCAAAAACTTTTCTTGACCAGGTGCTGCAAAAAACTGCTGCGCAGGATGCTTTTGGTGTAGGTGCTGAATTACCCGCTTATGCTGGTCCTTTAACACAAGCTGATTTATTGCAGGAAATTTATAAAAACCGTTGTGTTGAATTGTATCTCTCCGGTATGAAGCTGGAGGATAGCAGAAGATTCAACCGACCTGGACCCGGGGCAGCAGGCGCAGAGAGAACAAGAAATTTTTATCCTTACCCACAACAGGAAAGAGATGGAAATCCGAATACACCTGCCGACCCAGTAATTTGAGTTTTGATTTGCCGGTCTATATAAGCAGAAGGGCTACCAACTGGTAGCCCTTATTTTTTTTATTGAATATATTTTTTAATTTCTTCTTACTCTGAAAGTGGCCGAGACATTGTGAAGATTGTTGGTAAGTATTTCCCGGATCTGTCCTGTAAAATTTCCTTCAATAAACTGGCCCACTGGTCCATAGGTTGTGATATTTATATTAAATGGTGTTACCAGTGAAACTGAATCGTATTGATTAACCGTTAAATATTGTAAAGGGAATGTTCCCACTGCAGCTCCTTGTGTAAAGAAACTGATATTCAAATTTGGCTGGTTTACTTTGAAACCTGAGACTGAAAGAAAGTTCTGATTTGTTCCGCCGCTTGTAAAAGTTCTGATAGAGTCGCCGGGGGTTGATGAGGTGATACTATAATTTGAACCATCAAGAGAATAGTTGATAAAGCTAACTGTTGATGTACCACAAGCTGAAACAGGACCTGTATTTATCGTTCCTGTAGATGCTGATCCTGTCCATGCGCTGCTGCTTTGCTGGTTGGCAACATTATCCACCGCTACTACTTCTACCGCAGATGTGCTATTTGAACAACGGGTAATGGTCAATGAAAAGTTGCCATTGTTTATTGGACGATTGTAGAGATGGCCCTCAAAGTAAACAAGCACATTGCCACTTGTAACAGGTTGATTGCTGCAATTCACGGCGCTTCCTGTTATCTGCAATGTATTCAAAGGAGAAAGCGTAACCGTGATCGTTCCAAGATTTGTATTTGTATTGAATGGCCCGACATTTTGTGTGTAGATCGCCTGGTTACAGGTGTTCAATACTTCAAGTGTCAATGCTTCATTTTTTGGAACAAGACCACCAACATGTCCCACAGAATCTGTGTATCCATAACTTGATGCACCATTAGCCCGGGTAAGTTTTACCAGTACATGGCTCAATGGACCTTCTACAGTTACTATTGTCATTTCAAGAAAGACTGTTTGACTGCTGACATCACAATTCCAGAAGGAGAAATGGCTTACATCACCTTCATAGTAGTCAGTTCCTTTAGTGGCGCTGCCTTCCTGCTTCCATAGTCCGGTTGTTTCATCAACTGACCATAGAGGAATAGCAGCAGGTGCAGTTGAACGTAAAGAAGAAGGAATGGTAAATCTTAGTCTTGCTGTTTTACCAGATGCAATTTGCAATTGCTCACCACTATTGCCTTCCAGGTCCACCGCCAGCATTCCAAAGGATTGCAGTACTACACGATAATTATGTGCGTCGGTTCCCTGGAAACTCCCGGGAACGATTTGTGCAATATCTGCTGATGTAGGATCGATCACAGCGGCATACACTTTCACACTACCAGTATAAGGTTGATTATTTGATTTTATCACAACACCCGATGCCGGTAAAGTGACCTTAGAATTATCAGGAAGGGTTACTGAACCACCATTTGCAGCATCAATACTACCTATTAACGTCTTTGGAACAAGTTTTAGCTTGATAAAATTTGTATTGTTTGCAGAAGCAGAAAATACACGATATGCTTTAAAGAAACCGCTTTTTTCCACCGTTACCGCTGCAGAATATTTATCAAGCTGAATATTATTAAAACGAAACAAACCGCGACTGTCGGTGGTTGTAGTATTACTACCTGCTTTTACAGTTGCGCCGGCAACAGCATTATTATTATTGTCAACTACTTTACCAGTAACATTTCCCTGGACGGGAGTTGGGTTTACAACAGTACCTGGACCTCCACCGGTTACGGGGTCATCGGTTTTTGCTTCTTTTTGGCATGATAAGAGAGAAATGGAAATAAAAAGACTGGCAAGAAGGCATTTGGTGATTATTCTCATAGTAGCAATTTTTCAGTTTTTAAAAATAAGCAATGCCTCTGACGGTTTTGTTATTAAATAGTTTAAAATTTACAATGCAACGTTGAAGAAAAACTTGTTGTCAGAGCCTGTAAGTAAGGATAATGGATACTCAGAAGCTGGTAAAGGAATGCATCAGGGAAATACCCGCTGCCCAACGGCAGCTATATGATCATTTTGCCGAAACGATGCTGGGGGTCTGTTATCGCTATACAAAATCGATGGATGATGCCGAAGATGTGTTGCAGGATGGGTTTGTAAAAGTTTTCAAAAACCTCGGCCAATATAAGTATGAAGGTGAATTGGGTGCATGGATCAGGAGAATAATGGTGACAACGGCACTGAATTTCCTGAAGAAAAATTCCCGTTACAATCGTGATTTTTCTTTTGACAATGAAAACCTGCACCCGGTTGCCTATGATAATCCTGAAATAAAAATGACGGCCAAGGAGCTGGCTGATCTTGTACGACAATTACCGATCGGCTATCAAACAATATTTAACCTGCATGCCGTGGAAGGGTTTAGCCATGTGGAAATAGGAAAAATGCTGGGAATAAATGAAGGTACATCCAGGTCGCAATATGCAAGAGCAAGAGCCTTGCTGATATCATGGATAAAAAAAAATGATGAAGTAAATTTTAAAACTGGTGCTTATGCCGGAAAATGAATTTGAGAAAAGGGTTTCTTCCGAAATGCAGGAACTGAGGTTCAAACCATCAGAGAATGTATGGCTGCGTGTGGAAGAAAGAATTAAAAAGAAAAAGAAAAGAAGAATATTCGTTATTGTATTCTTACTGGGAGGCCTTTCATTGTTGGGTTATTGGCAACGTAACAATTTATTTGGCGACAACGGGAACGATATTGTAAACACTGAGGAGCAAAAGGAAAGCAGTGCTGAACCTGCAACAGGAACAAATGAGTCTTCAATTAATATCCCAGCCCAAGGGACTACAAATCAAAGTGAAATTAAAAAGAGTGATGATAAGGTCAACGTGGAGGAAAGTACAATTAATAAAACAGTAAGCGAGAAATTGGAAAGTGATAAGTCCTCCGTTAACAAAAATGTTAATGATGTTTCAAAGAATAAAATTTCTCAAAAAGAGAATCCTACATCAAATCAAGCTGGTAAAAAAAATGAAAAGAGATTAACTGAAAAGAAAGAGCCGCCTTCCAAAACTGAAACTCCAAAAAATATAAGTACGGGTATTGATTCAAACGATAAACCAGGCGAGAACCCTGATCAATTAAATAATACGGATTTAGTTATCCCGGGAAATCAAAACCAGCCAAAAGATAGTAGCAATATCATAAATACATTGCCGCTAAATAATAATAAAGAACAAGTTTCCCCAACAGATCAAAAGCAGGAAAAAAGCAATGACGTAAACGGTGCCCCAACAGAAAAATCAAAAAGCGATTCGGCTAAGAAAGATAAACAATGGAAAGTCGGTGTAAATATGCAGGTGGGTATTTCAAATACAATTGAAAGCAACGTGTTGAGACAAACCTCTCCTCAGCAAAATTTTACTTCGGGAAGTGGTGTTGGAGGATCTGCATCTTATCCATATCCTGAGGTAAACAGCCGGATGTCTTATGGTTTCGGTGTCTTTGCCCGGAATGAAATTTCCAAAAGGGTTTATTTAAGCCTTGGTATGAATTACTCTCTTTTCCGGACCGAGGTTCGCGTGGGAAAGGAGATCAGCACTTCGCGAACAATCAGAAATGCTTATTCGGCCGATGCTTCGATCAATGGTTTTTACAGACCACCTATCATTGATAGCACCAAAGAATATATCAATAAGTATCATTTCCTCGGTTTGCAATCCGAAATAGGGTGGCGATTCAGCAATTGGCCATTGACATTGAATGTTGGTTTGGCTTATAACAGGTTGCTTTCAACGAACGCATTGATCTTTGATTCACAGCTTCCCGGTTTTTACCAGGATAAGGATGCTTTTTTGAAAAACCAGCTATTTATTTCCGGTGGTTTGTCCATGCCGGTAATTACTAATAATAAATATTCATTTGAAGTAAACCCGTTTGTCGAGGGATCATTAACAAGGGTATTTCCAGGATCCGATTCTGCGCAAATGCATTATACAAATTTTGGATTGCGGCTTCGTGTTCTTTTCAAATAAGAATGCAACGACATTTTTAAATTAGTTGTCAACATCTAAAATTGCTTTTATGAGAAAAATTATCCTGCTACCGTTTTTGGTAATTATGATTTTCGCTTTGCAATCTTGTCTTAAAGACAAAATAACCAGAACATATTCTGTGTTTGAACCCATTTACAAAAGCAAAGCTGAAGTGCAAGCTGAAATAAAAAGCAGTACAGCAGTTTCCATTTCTAATCCGGGAAAAATATATATGTATGGAAACTATATTTTCCTTAACGAAGTAAATAAGGGAGTGCATATTATAGATAACAGTAATCCTGCAAGCCCGGTAATAAAATCTTTCATTAACATACCCGGGAATATAGACATAGCAGTGAAAGGCTCGGCATTGTATGCAGACCTGTTTACTGATCTTGTGGTGGTGGATATAAGTGATCCTTTAAATGCGACATTAAAGAAAGTGGTTCCTAAAATTTTTCCTGAGCGGGTTTATGCTCCCGGTTTTGTCCCGGATTCAACCAAAGTGATAGTTGGATGGACGGAAAGAAAAATAAGGGAAAATGTAGATCAGCCACCTGTTGGTGGTGGATGGATAACTGGAGATCGCTTTGCGTTATTGAGCTCTTCTCAGTCCGGTACGGGTACTAGCGGTGGCGCAGCAGCAGTAACCGGAATTGCAGGTTCTATGTCACGGTTTAGTATAGTAAATAATTATTTGTATGCGGTAAATAACACAAGTATTAAGACATTAGATATTTCAGCCGTGAATGATCCGCAACTAAAAAATACCATCGGTGTTGGATGGAACATTGAAACTATTTATCCTTTTAAAAACAAACTCTTTATAGGTTCTTCAAATGGTATGTTCATTTTTGATATTTCCAATCCGGCTGCACCTGCTCGTGAAGGTTCTGTCTCCCATTTCCGTGCATGTGATCCGGTGGTAGCAGATGATACTTATGCTTTTGTTACACTGCGGGCAGGTACCTTTTGCCAGGGAACTAATAACCAACTTGATGTTATCAACGTTCAGAATGTAATGTCGCCCCAGCTTGTCAAAACCTATGGACTTACAAATCCTCATGGCCTGGCTAAAGATGGTGATCTGCTGTTTATCTGCGACGGCAGTGATGGGTTAAAAGTATATAACAAATCAAACGTATTTAGCCTGCAACTGCTTGACAGGGTTAAAAATATTCATACTTATGATGTGATAGCATGGAACAATAGATTATTGGTAGTGGCAAAGGGTGGTTTGTATCAATACAATTATTCGAATCCTTCCAGTCTTTCATTGATAAGTAAGCTGACAGTAAACAATTAATTATGAAAAAAAAGTTTTTAATACTGCTGTCTTTACTTGCGATCATCAGTGACATCACAGCACAGGAAGTAAAAAACGAAAAAAAATTTTTTAGCTCTCAAATTTCAACTGGTATCGTGGAAGGAGAGCAGAATACGAGTCTGCATGTTGAACTATTGAATGGCCTTCGGTATAAAACATGGTTTGCTGGTATCGGAACAGGGATTGATTATTATTATTATCGCACGATCCCTGTTTATTTATCCGGCATAAAATACCTTTCACCACGAAACCATAGTTTCTTTGTTCAGGGCGATGCAGGTGTCAATTTTGTATGGGAGGAGGATAGAATGAATAACCGGAATGAGATAAGTCATGAATTTAAACCAGGGCTCTATTGGAATGGTATAGTAGGATTTGCCACAGGTCTTGACAGGAAAAATGCTTTCTCATTTGGATTGGGGTATTCTCAAAAAAGCTTCCAGGAGATAAAAGAAATGGCCGTATGGTGTTTTAATCCGCCATGCGAAAATACTTTTGAAACTTATAAATATAATTTAAAGAGATTAACGTTGAGAATTGGCTGGCAGTTCAATTATTCACGCTAGGATTGCGTGATGAATTTTAAATTTCTTTGAATACCCTTGAGTTTGCTCCTGCTTAGCGGTGAATGTTTGAATATATTTTTGAATTTATCTTCAGTCATCATTTCCCATTCTTTGGTTGAGAGATCGAGGATCTCAGGTAAAGGCATGAACTCAATTTCATTTGTAGGTTTTGAAAAACGATTCCAGGGGCAAACATCCTGGCAGATGTCGCAACCAAACATCCAGTTTTCAAATTTGCCCTTCATCTCGTTTGGGATTAGCATATCCTTCAACTCTATGGTGAAATAAGAAATGCACTTACTTCCATCGACAACTTTGCCAGGCAATATAGCATCGGTTGGACAAGCATCGATGCATCGGGAGCAAGTGCCGCAATAATCTCTGGTAAAAGGTTCATCAGCTTCCAGTTCAAGATCGGTTATCAATGTCGCAATAAAAAAGAAAGAACCCATTTGTTTATTTATCAGGTTCCCGTTTTTGCCTACCCAACCAAGTCCACTGCGTTGAGCCCATGTTCTTTCCAATACCGGTGCACTATCTACAAATCCCCTTCCATGAAAATCTCCAATGACGGCCTTTATATGCTCTATATACTTATTCAACTTTTCTCTTATCACTTCATGATAATCCTTTCCATAAGCATACTTTGAAATTTTTAATTCATCATTACGTTGTTTTTCAGTGGGAAAATAATTTAACAATAAAGTGATAACTGAGTTTGCACCTGGTACTAATTGACGGGGATCAATACGCATGTCAAAATATCTTTCCATGTAATGCATGCTGCCATGCATGCCTTTATCCAGCCACGATTCCAGTCTTTTTGCATCTTCATCAAGTTTCGTGGCTTTTGCAATGCCGCAAAAGTCAAATCCAAGTTCTGTCGCTAATTGTTTTATCAGTATTGTTTGATTTTCCTTCAATCTTAACTATTATTGAGCAATTATTTTTTTTAAATTCGGTATAAGAACCGCCAACATGAGAAAACTACTTTTATCCACCACTATTGCATTACTAATAATAAATTGCCAGGCACAGGACAAAACCCCGGTAAAATTCGGGAAAATATCAGCCGAAGATTTCAAAACTTCTGTTTACAGTATTGACAGCAACGCCCCGGCAGTAGTGATAGCTGATATAGGTACTTCATCAATTACCGGCAATTCCAAGGGCTCGTTCTCGATCGAGTTCAAACATTTTAAGCGAATACACATATTAAAGAAAGGTGCCTATGATCTTGCCGATGTTGAAATACCACTTTATACAGATGGACGCAATGAGGAAGAGTTACAAAATCTGAAGGCTTATACTTATAACATTGAAAACGGGAAAGTGGTGGGAGTGAAACTTGATAGTAAATCAGGTGTATTTCAGGATAAATTGAGCAAGAACCACCTGGTAAAGAAATTTACTTTTCCTGCAATAAAAGAAGGTTGTATTATTGAGTACGAATACACTGTTCATTCAGATTTTATTTTCAACCTGCAGCCATGGGAATTCCAGGGTGCTTATCCCCGTCTATGGAGTGAGTATAATGTTTCTATTCCGGAATTTCTTTATTATGTTTTTCTCTCACAGGGAATGCAGTATAACTATTCACGAACAACAAAGGACAGGCAGGAGAAATTTCGTGTAGTGGATGGCGGCGGAGCCGGTGCTACTGAAACGTACAACATTGACGCAGCGGTAACCGATTATCGCATTGTAATGAAAGATATCCCGGCATTAAAAGAAGAAAGTTTTACATCCACAATTGATAACCATATTGCCAAGATCGATTTTCAGCTGGCGGCATTCCGGCATCCGCTGGTGCCAAAAGATGTTATGGGTAACTGGACAGACGTAACAAAAGAACTTTTGAAAGATGAGGATTTTGGATTGCAACTTAGCAGGGATAATGGTTGGTTGTCAGATGACCTCGGAACAGCGATCAATGGGGCAAAGTCTGATATGGATAAAGCAAAAAACATTTACAGGTACCTGCAGGATAATTTTACATGTACAAGCTATAGCAGGTTGTATACAGATCAGCCATTAAAGAATATCTTAAAAACTAAAAAAGGAAGTGAGGTAGAAATAAATTTACTGCTTGTCGCTATGTTGCGCAAAGCCGGTTTGCCTGCCGATCCGCTAATGCTCAGTACAAAATCTCATGGATATGTTTTATCGGTATATCCTATCATGGATAAGTTTAATTACGTAGTGTGTCGCACTACCATTGAGGGTAAGACCATTTACCTCGATGCAAGTCGCCCAAGGCTCGGTTTTGGCCACCTGAGTTGGGAGTGTTATAATGGCCATGCAAGAGTTATAAATCAAGAAGCTACGCCGGTCGAACTCTCATCTGATTCTCTGAACAACACAAAAATTACTTCGCTCATGTTTTTTTCAGACGATAAAGGAGAAATTTCAGGAAAGATGCAACAACTCCCCGGTTATTATGAGTCTTATTCTCTGCGCAACAGGATCAAGGAAAAAGGTGCTGACGAATTATTTCAAGATATTAGTAAGGCTTTTGGCGAGGATGTTAATCTATCCAACATACAAATTGATTCCCTTGAGAAATATGATCAGCCGTTACAACTGAATTATGATGTAGCATTGAAGCTTGATAAAGATGACATTATTTACCTGAACCCAATGTTTGGAGAAGGGTACAAAGAAAACCCATTTAAATCGGCTACAAGAACCTACCCGGTTGAAATGCCTTATGCTTTTGACGAGATATATGTGTTTCGTATAGATGTGCCGCCGGGATATGAAGTTGATGAGCTGCCAAAATCAACAAGAGTGAATTTTGATGAGGAAGGCAAAAGTTTTTTTGAATACCTCATCGGTAACAGCCAGGGAGTTATTTCTTTCCGTTCAAGAGTAAAACTAACCCGCAGTTATTACCTGGCCGAAGAATATGAAATACTGCGTGAATTTTTCAATTTGATAGTGAACAAGCATAATGAACAGATAGTTTTCAAAAAGAAAAAGTGATCATTTCATAATGAAAAACTTTTCATTTTTTGTTGGGTTCATTTTTTTAAAGCTCAACCTACTACCAGTTTGTGCGCAGGAAAGATCGGCTGTGAAATTTGGAAAAATTTCCGGGGAAGATTTTAAAACCGTTTATAGCATTGATAGCAATGCGGCAGCTGTAGTAATTGCAGATATTGGCTCTGCTGATATTTTGTCTGAAAGGAGCTGGTTCCAGGTTATATACAAAAGACTGCGTCGTGTTCATATCCTTAAAAAATCTGGGTATGATGCTGCAACTTTTGCATTCCCTGTATTTGTTAGCCCAGGCGGGGTTGAAGGGCTGGATAATTTGAAAGCTGTAACATACAATTATGAAAACGGCCAGGTGGTAGAATCAAAACTGGATATGAAGAACTCAGTGTTCACTGATAAATTGACAAAGAACATTCATCTTAAAAAATTCACTCTCCCTAATGTAAAAGAAGGTTCAATAATTGAAATTGAATTTAAGATGATCTCAAATTCGGTTTTCAATATGCCTTCATGGGAATTCCAGGGTCAGCACCCGGTATTATGGAGCGAATATAGCGTAACGATACCCGAGTTCTTTTACTATTTATTTCTTCCGCACGGTTCCCAGAATTATTATATCAAAGAAAAAAAGGAATCTTCCAGGGGCTATGTATTGGATCTTACGGCGATCTATTGGACGCCTACAAAAGTAGCTTTGTCTGCTTCTGTCAATGAGCATCGTTGGGTTATTAAGAATGTTCCCGGCTTAAAACAAGAACCATTTACTGCATCCCTCAATAATTACATTTCAAGAATTGATTTTGTCTTGTCTGCTTTTCGGTACCCGTTGCAGGACAAGAATCTTATGCTTGAATGGAAAGAAGTGATCGGTTCATTATTAAGAGATGAGTATTTTGGATTGCAGTATACAAAAGACAACGCATGGCTGAATGACGATCTGAACAATATCATCAAAGGCTCATCGGGAGAGATGAACAAGGCTAAATCAATTTTTAATTATTTACGTGATAATTTTAAATGTGTTAATTACAACCAGGTATTTCCAGCAAGTACATTGAAAGAAATATTAAAAAATAAAAGGGGAGGTGTAGCGAGTATCAACTTATTATTGGTAGCCATGTTAAGAAAGATCGGTATTAAAGCTGATCCGCTTATGCTTAGTACAAGATCAAATGGCTATCCACCGGTGATCTACCCGGACATCTCGAAGTTCAATTATCTTGTATGCGTGGCAACAATTGAAGGCAAAAAATATTACCTGGATGCAAGCCGGCCACAATTAGGTTTTGGTTGGTTAGAATCCGAATGTTACAACGGTCACACAAAAATGATTGATGAAACAGCCACAGGCATTGAATTATTAGCTGATTCATTGGTGGAACGGAAGATCATCTCCATCAATGTTTCAAATGATGAACAGGGAAATTTAACCGGCTACGTACAAAAATCCCCGGGTTATTATGAGTCCTATAAGATCAGGCAAAAGATAAGCGAAAAGGGAAAGGAAGAATTCTTTAAAAAATTGCAAACTGAACTTGGTTCGGCAATGACCATCAGTAACCCGGCTATAGACTCCTTATCACTATATGATGAACCCGTTTCTTTGGCCTTTGATATAAAGATGGAGAGTGAAAAAGAAGAAATTCTTTATATAAACCCAATGATGGGAGAGGGATATAAGGATAATATATTCAAATCTGCAAATAGACTTTATGCTGTGGAAATGCCGTATGCGATTGATGAAGCTTATGTTTTAAAAATGGAAGTGCCCAAAGGCTACCTCCTGGAAGAGTTGCCAAAATCGATAAAAATGAACTATGATGATGAAGGAAAAAGCTTTTTTGAGTATATTATCAGTGAAAAAAATGGCGTTATAATGCTTCGCTCAAGGGTAAAGATCACAAGAACTTTTTTTGCGCCTGAGGAATATGAAGTGTTGAGAGAGTTTTTTGCTCAAATTGTCAATAAGCATAACGAACAGATTGTTTTTAAAAAGAAAAAGTGATTTATGAAACGATTTAGTGTGACAAATTTTTTCCTGCTGCTTTCTTTTTTCTCATTTGCCACCGGTGGTGAGTACGCAGTTACAAACATGCCGGATGCATTGAAGAAAAATGCAAACGTGGTAAAACGAATGGAAGAAGAAAGATTTACATTAAAATCGCCTGGCGAAGCTGTTTATTACTGCAAGTATGCGCTGACCATTTTAAATGAGAACGGGGATAAGCATGCATCCTTCCAGCAGTACTATGATAAGTTTGTTGAAATAAAAAATATTGAAGGCGCATTGTTTGATGCGATGGGAAATAAAGTAAAAGAATTAAAGAATAAAGATGTCCAGGATTTCAGTGGAAGTGATTTCAGCCTGATCGATGATAATCGTGTTAAGTATCATAGTTTTTATTATAAAAGTTATCCTTATACAGTCGAGTATACACTCGAGTTAAAATATAATGGCACGATGTTCTATCCATCCTGGGCACCGGTTGCAGACGAGTATTTTGCCGTGCAGCAAAGCAAATTCATTTTTGAATGCCCGTTGAATTATGAGTTTCGATACAAAACATTTCATTACGATGGCCAGGCCTTGGAGCAAACCACAGATAAAAAAAGAATGACCTGGGAAATAAAAGACGTGCCTGCGATCGTACGTGAATCGTACTCCCCTTCGCTCATGCATTTGACAACATATGTAATGTTTGGGCCTACCGAATTCGAAATGCAGGCGTATAAAGGAAATATGAAAAGCTGGCAGGACCTCGGAAAATTCATTTACACATTAAAACAGGGACGAGATGAATTACCTCCCAACATAAAACAAAAAGTTCATGAGATCGCTGATCCTGTTACCGATCCCCGGGAAAAAATAAGATTACTATACGAATACATGCAGAAGAATACACGCTATGTAAGTATCCAGTTAGGTATCGGGGGCTGGCAACCATTCGACGCAAAATACGTTGCAACAAAAGGGTATGGTGACTGCAAGGCATTATCAAACTATATGTATAGCATTTTAAAGGAAGCCGGGATCCGATCATATTACGCGGTAATAGGGGCCGGGCGCATCAAGCCAAATCTGGAAACAGAGTTTCCTTCTTCACAATTCAATCACGCTATTCTTTGTGCTGTGATCAATCCTAATGATTCGGTTTGGCTTGAATGTACAAGCCAGACATTGCCTTCGGGTTATTTAAGTGATTTTACAGATGACCGATATGCGTTGTTAATAGATGAAACAGGTGGTAATTTAGTTCATACTCCAAAATATGGGTTGAAAGAAAACCTTCAGGAACGAGTAATAATTGCAAAGCTTGATGCCGAGGGTTTATTAACGGCTGACATTAAAACAAATTACTCAGGCATACAGCAGGATCACTTGCACATGCTCATCAATAATTTATCAAAAGATAAAGTGAAGGAATACCTGGATGAAGAATTGGAGTTTGCTACTTACACAGTTAATAATTTTTCTTACAAGGAAAATAAGAAGCTGATACCTGAAATTGAGGAAACGCTTTCAGTCACTGTTGAACATTATGCCACCGTCAGCGGTAAGCGATTGTTTATTGAACCGAATATAATGACAAGATCCAGCAGGAAACTAAAATCAGGCGAGGAAAGAAAATATGACATTGAACTTGATATGGAATATGCCGATACTGATAAAATTGAAATAGAAATACCTGCGGGTTATAAGCCCGAGTCAATACCGCAGGATGCTTTTATTGAAAGCAAATTTGGAAAATATGGATCCACTGTGAAGGTCGATCAAAATAAGATCATCTACACCCGAAGCATGCAGCAATTCAGTGGTCTCTTTCCAAAAACGGATTATATTGAAATGGTAAAATTTTACGATGCTATTTATAAAGCAGACCGTAATAAATTAGTATTCATAAGAACTGCCGAAGAGGTAAAAAAGCCCTTTTAATTATTTTTTCTTCCGAGTGTCATTGAGGCCAATTTCTGTTTCTTATGTTCACACACCTGGTAGCGATTTTAGGCTGAATGAATGTTAGCAAGGTAATTTACAGGAATTAAATATTTTGTCGGCCATTTTTCAATATTTTCATGGTTCAAACCAACCTGGATGAAACAGCTGGCCAACAGCGATATACTGGTATTCTTTATCTACTTCATCATAGTTGCTGGTTATGGATATTGGATCTATAGAAGAAAAAAAGCGGTACAAACAACTTCGACCGACTTTTTTCTTGCCGAGGGCCAGCTTACATGGTGGGCTATCGGTGCTTCATTAATAGCTTCAAATATTTCCGCAGAACAATTTATTGGAATGAGTGGAAATGGATTCCGCCTTGGTATAGCAATTTCTGCTTATGAATGGTTGGCTGCAGTATCACTGATTATTGTTGCAGTTTTTTTTATGCCGATCTATTTGAAGAATCGCATCTTCACTATGCCACAGTTTTTAAAAACAAGGTACAATGAAACTGTGGCAATGATCATGGCAGTGTTTTGGTTGTTTCTCTACATATTTGTAAATCTTACTTCAATTTTATATCTCGGAACAATTGCGATCAATAGCCTTACCGGTGGTGAAAATTTTCACTGGATAATGATCGGCCTCGCTGTTTTTGCCTTGGTGATCACATTAGGAGGTATGAAAGTGATCGGTTATACTGATGTGATACAAGTATTGGTATTACTTGCGGGTGGATTGATCACATCTTATATCGCCTTAACTGTTGTCGCTGAAAAGTTTGGGTATGGAAAAGATTTTCTCGCCGGGTTTAATCATTTACTGAAATCTGCACCGGATCATTTTAAAATGATCTTTGATAAACCAACTTCTACATCTTCACAACAGGAAATTAATCACTATTCAAGCTTACCGGGAATGGCAATGCTGGCCGCCGGTATGTGGGTTGCGAATTTGAATTATTGGGGCTGCAATCAATATATCACGCAACGGGCATTGGGCGCCAATTTACAAACAGCCCGTACGGGGATCCTATTTGCTGCCTTTTTGAAATTATTAATGCCTTTATTAGTTGTGTTGCCCGGCATTGCTGCCTATGTATTATATCAAAACGGTGACTTGCAAAAGCAGATGTTAACCAATGGCGAATTCAGAGAAGACAATGCTTATTCCGCGGTTCTTGGATTTTTGCCCGCAGGCTTGAAAGGATTGTCAATGGCAGCATTGACCGCTGCAATAGTGGCATCCCTTGCAGGAAAAGCAAATAGCATCTCTACCATTTATACGCTGGATATTTACAAAAAGTATATTAATAAAGGATCCTCTGAAAAGAATTTGGTTTGGATGGGGCGTTTAGTTGTGATATTAGCATTGGTCATCGCCATCATGGTTAACTGGCAGGATTCCCTGGGCATTGGTGGCAAAGGAGGCTTTGAATTCATTCAGAAATATACCGGCTATATTTCTCCTGCTATTTTCCCGGTTTTCTTATTTGGATTTTTCTGGAAGAAGACAACATCCAAAGCCGCCATCGCAGGAATTATCGGGGGCGTTTTATTAGCAGTATTATTTGATAAATTTTTGCCGGGTCTTGCAGGCAATGATACGTTGATCTATACGGCGTATCCAACGGGCACGGGTGCCTATGAAATACCATTCTTAATTCAGATGGGATGGGTTTTCTTTTTTACATCGCTCTTAATTATTATCGTGAGTTTGCTGGATGCAAAAGGCCGGGCATTGGGGAATGCCTTACAAATTGATAAAAGCATGTATAAAGTAACGCCGGGAGTAATGGCAATGATCATAATTGTATTGGGAATAATCGTAGCGTTATATATACGTTTTTGGTAAAATATGAAATACTTATTAGGATTTGACATCGGTTCTTCGTCAGTAAAAGCAACCTTACTTGAAATTGCTTCAGGTAAAACTATTGCATCTGCATTTTCTCCCTCATCAGAAATGCCCATGCAATCAACTCAACCGGGTTTTGCAGAGCAGGACCCTGATATGTGGTGGAGAGAATTGGTAAATGCTGTAAATAAATTGCATCAGCAGGTTTCATTTAATGGCGATGAAGTGGCTGCCATTGGTATCGCTTACCAGATGCACGGGCTTGTTTGCGTTGATAAAGATCTAAAGCCACTCAGGCCTTCTATTATCTGGTGTGATAGCCGTGCGGTTGAGATCGGTGACAAGGCGTTTCAGGAATTGGGAGAGAAGTATTGCCTGAAAAATTTTCTTAACTCGCCAGGAAATTTCACGGCATCTAAACTACGATGGGTTAAGAAAAATGAACCGGATATTTATAAAAATATTTATAAAATCATGCTCCCGGGTGATTATATCGCCACGAAATTAACAGGTGAGCCAGCCACTACAATTTCAGGTTTAAGCGAAGGCATAATGTGGAATTTTAAAAAAGAAAAGGTGGCAGCTGATCTGTTGAAATATTATGGTATCGATAAAGAGTTACTTTCTCCATTGGTTCCAACATTTGGTGAGCAGGGTAATCTTACAGCTGCGTCTGCAGGTGAATTAGGATTGAAAGCAGGCATTCCGGTTTCTTATCGTGCAGGTGATCAGCCAAACAATGCTTTCTCTTTAAATGTGTCGCAGCCCGGAGAAGTTGCGGCTACTGCTGGTACCTCGGGAGTTGTATATGGCATTATTGATAAACCTAATTATGATCCGAGATCCAGAGTAAATACGTTTGTTCATGTCAATCATTCAAAAAAAGATCCTCGTTATGGTGTGTTGCTCTGTGTAAATGGAACGGGCATTTTGAATAGCTGGCTACGCAAAAACTTTTTTGGTGATTCATCGTACGAACAAATAAACAATGAAGCGGCAATGGCACCCGCAGGTTCTGATGAGTTGTTGATCTATCCATTTGGCAATGGTGCAGAAAGAGTGTTGGAAAATAAAGACCTTGGAGCAGTCATGAAAGTACTTCAATTCAACCGTCATAACCGGGGACATATTGCCCGTGCTTCGCAGGAGGGGATCGTATTTGCCTTGCATTACGGTGTTGACGTAATGAAAGAAATGGGAATGGAAATAAAAACGGTGAGGGCCGGTTATGCAAACATGTTTTTAAGTGATGTATTTGGTTCGGTATTTGTAAATACGCTTGGATGTGACCTTGAATTATATAATACAGATGGGGCCACCGGCGCCGCCAGGGGAGCCGGGATAGGTGTTGGTGTTTATAAAAATTTTGCTGAAGCCTATTCTTCAATGGAAAAAATTAAAAGCTACTCTCCAACTAAAGAAGATCAGAAAATATATTCCTCAGCCTACAGCAAGTGGAAAAAGCAATTAAAAAAATTGTGAAATAATGAACGAGTCAATTCCTTATGGTAATTGGGAAAAAAGGTGGCATCCGCTGAGAAGAGAATGGGTGGTATACGCGGCACATCGCAACAGCCGGCCCTGGAGTTTTGATAAAAAAGAATCTGTTATCGATGCACCTGAATTTGATCCGGGATGCTACTTATGTCCACGGAATAAAAGAATAAGCGGTAAACAAAACCCTGATTATGCCGATGTGTTCATTTTTGAAAATGATCATCCGGTTGTTGGTTTGAATTCACCTTCGATACCAACCGGTTTTCAAAGCATGCACGACGACCTGTATAAAAGATCCAGGGCAGGAGGTATTGCAAAAGTTGTTTGTTATGATCCCAGGCATAATGTTACATTGAATGATATATCGGTTGATAAAGTAGCGACAGTTTACAGGGCATTGCGTGATGAAATGATTTTTTTTGATGAGCATGAAGCTATCAAGTCTGTTTTGATTTTTGAGAATAAGGGCGAAATAGTCGGCGTATCGAATCCGCATCCGCATTGCCAGATATATGCAGTTGATTTTACTATCAATGTTGTAAGAAAAGAATTAGATGCCGCGGCTGAATACCGAAAGGAAAAGAATAGGAATGTTTTCAGTGACATCATCGATGCCGAAAAGAAAGACGACATAAGGATCATTGCAGAAAATAAAGGTGCCATCGCATTCATTCCTTATTTTGCCCGCTTTGCATATGAGACCTATGTGTTCCCTAAAAAGCGTCATGCCACGCTGATCACAATGAGTGATGAAGAGCTGTATGACCTTGCCGAAGTTTTTCAAACTGCTGCAAGAAAATTCGATGCAAATTTTAATAGCAGCTTTCCTTATATACTTGCATTTGCACAAGCTCCTGTTGACGGTAATGAATACCCGGATTATCATATGCACCTGATCATTTGTCCCCCATTGCGTCAACCCGGAATAATGAAATATCTTGCCGGTCCTGAAACCGGTGCCGATACATTCATGGCTGATACAATGCCGGAAGAAAAAGCTGCTGAACTCAGGAAGATCAAACTATGAAACATTTCTTTTCAACAGATGGCTCAATAATTTCAGCTACTGCTCCGGGTCGTATGGATGTAATGGGTGGTATCGCTGACTACAGTGGCTCGCTTCTTTTACAAATGCCCATCAAACAAACCACTACTGTCTCTATTCAAAAAAGGAATGACGGCGTTTTTCATTTTCGTACACAGACCACAAAAAAGGAAACAAATGATTTCATTCTTCATGTTTCGGCAATTAAAGATATTTCACTTATCGAAGCCGGAAACATCATTAAGTCCGTGGTTGGTGGCGATTGGGCTGTTTACGTATTAGGATGTTTTCTTGTTTTACAGGAAGAAAAAGGTATTGCGTTAACTGGCGCAAATGTTTTTATTGAATCGAAAGTTCCCTGGGGAAAAGGGGTCTCCTCATCGGCTGCATTAGAGGTAGCAACGATGAATGCCCTCAACCAATTTTACAATCTGTCATTGGGAAAGGAAGAATTAGCCGTTCTTGCTCAAATGGCGGAGAATCTTGTCGCAGGTGCCCCATGCGGTTTGATGGATCAGTTATCATCGCATCTTGGACAGAAAAATAAATTGCTACCCTTGATCTGCCAGCCACATCATGTTGAAAAGCCAATTACAATTCCCAAAGGAATAAATTTCAGTGGTATTGACAGCGGTGTTCGGCATGCAGTAAGCGGCGCATCTTATGCCGATGTTCGTGTAGCTGCGTTTATGAGTTACACAATGATCGCATTAAATGAAGGAGCTTCTGTCGAAGAGTTAAGTCATGCGGGAATTTCGGGTGACTGGGACAAACTTCCCTACAAGGGTTTTCTTGCAAATATTCCGGTTTCAACGTTTGAAGCAAAGTATATGTCTTTATTACCGGCAGAAATTTCAGGCAAAGATTTTTTAGATCAATACAAGGTGTCTATTGATACAGTAACAAAAATTGACCCCGAAAAAACTTACAGGCCTGCAGTTTGCGGTGCGCATCCTGTTTACGAGAACGCAAGAGTAAATGAATTTAAATCGCTGCTTAAGACTTTCAAAAAGCAGGATGATAAACGACCTTCTTTAGTTCAAATGGGGAAGCTGATGTTTGCAAGTCATGAAAGTTATTCCGCAGTTGGGTTAGGAAATGATTTTACTGATAAGATAGTTAACATGGTGCGAGATGCGGGTCATGCAAATAGTGTTTACGGGGCAAGAGTTTCAGGTGGTGGCAATGGCGGCACTGTTTGTATTCTTAGTTATGGAAAAGAAGGAAAGAATGCTGTAAAAGAAATTTATGCCCGCTACAAAAAGGAACTAAAACGCAAGCTATTTTTATTCAGTGGCAGCAGCCACGGAGCTTATAAATTAAATCAATACATTTGACGCCAACTTTTATTTATGAGAAAAAGATCGATCATCAATTATTTACCCGCTGTCTTTATTTTTTTTCTTAATTGTACCTCTGCAGAAAAAAGTACTGCCGATACTGCGGAATTAGTTATTAATAATGCTAAGATTTATACGGTCAATAAAAGCCAACCTGGAGCAGAAGCGATCGCTGTTAAGGGAGGAAAGATCGTTTTTGTTGGAAGTAACAGTGACGTAAAAAAATATATTGGTGACAGTACTGAAGTGATCGATGCCAAAGGACAATTTGTAATGCCCGGTTTTATCGAGGGTCATGGTCATATTCACGGATTGGGAGCATCATTGATCAATCTGAATCTGATGAATGTAAAAAACTGGGATGAGATCGTGGCGATGGTTGGTGAAGCAGTAAAAAAAGCAAAGCCTGGTGATTGGATCGTTGGTCGTGGCTGGCACCAGGAAAAATGGAACCCCGCGCCTGCAAAAAATTATTTGGGCTATCCTTATCATGAAGAGCTGGATAGAGTTTCTCCAAACAACCCCGTTCTGTTGTCACATGCAAGCGGGCACAGCGCTTATGTAAATGCAAAAGCAAAGGAGCTTGCAGGAATTACTTCAACCACAAAAAATCCTCCTGGTGGTGATATTGTAAATGATAAGAACGGAGTAATTGTCGGTGTATTGGCTGAAACGGCACAGGGTCTGGTTAGCAGGGCCTATGGTTCATGGATCAATCAGCAAAGTGAAGAAGTGCAAAAAGCGAAATGGGCGGAGAGTATTAAACTTGCCGAAGAGGACTGTTTGAAAAAAGGAGTTACCAGTTTCCAGGATGCCGGTTCATCATTTGAGCAGGTGCAATGGATGAAAGAACTAGCACAGCAGGGAAAATTGAATATTCGCCACTGGCTAATGGTGAGAGATGGTAATGCAAATCTTCGTTCACATGCAAATGTTTTTCCGATAGTAAATGAAGGGAACGGGTTTTTAACTGTCAAAGCTGTGAAAGTTTCTTTGGATGGTGCATTGGGTTCTTATGGTGCCTGGCTGCTGGAACCGTATACAGATCGTGCCGATTGGGTCGGTAACAATACTTTTAACATTGATTCATTAAAAGCTATTGCAGATTTTTGCTGGCAAAATAATTTGCAGTTATGTGTACATGCGATCGGCGACAGGGCCAATCGCGAAGTGATAAATATTTATGCAGGACAAATTGCAAATGATAAAAACAAAGATCATCGCTGGCGGGTGGAACATGCACAGCATGTGAACCCATTGGAAATTCCTCGTTTCAAAGAATGGAATGTGATCGCTTCTATGCAGGGAATACATTGCACCAGTGATGCGCCATTTGTTCCAAAAAGATTGGGAGCCAAACGCAGTGAAGAAGGCGCTTATGTATGGCAATCATTTTTAAAAGCTGGTGTTGTTATAAATAACGGAACCGATGTACCGGTTGAAGACGAAGATCCTATTGCAAATTTTTATGCATCGGTTACAAGGAAGCTGACTGATGGTACTGAATTTTATCCTGCGCAAAAGATGACAAGAGAAGAGGCTCTCTATTCTTATACATTAGCAAACGCGTTTGCCGCTTTCCAGGAAAAAGATAAAGGTTCTTTGGAAGTTGGTAAGTATGCTGACATTGTTATTCTTTCAAATGACCTGATGACCTGCAAAGACGAAGAAATTAAAAACACAAAAGTGGTGACAACGATCGTAGGAGGGAAGGTGAAGTATAAAGGACAGTTCTGAGATTATTAACCAGTCTGCATTACAACTATTAAACTTCCGTTGCGTCGCACTCTTGTGCTGCAATAATTCTATTGTGCTTATGTCCACCCCCGATTGATTATTCATGTTTGTTGGGAATCCGACCCCCGCCAGCGGGGGATAATGAGCATCTTGATTTTTGAGCAAAATGAGATTTCAATATAGGGAATTAAAAAGATCAATGAGAAGGTTGTATAATATCTCCCGCTGGCGGGGGAAGCACTTCAATTATGAGATATTTTCAAGTAGGGGTGGACTATGACAGAATGTTCGTTATATGGAGGCTGGCCGGTGAAAATATGGAAATAAAATGTTTGTT
>DASUTO010000275.1:0-2602 GCA_036374555.1 Chitinophagaceae bacterium | reverse complement strand
CAATGCAACCCGATGCAAAAGGAACAACAATTTGTGAAGTAGCAGAATCAGTAGGAGTGAAGGCGGTTGCGGCAAAAGATAATATCACTGCTATTCGTATAAAGAGTAGCCGGATGTTATTGGCTTATGGTTTTTTGAGAAAGATATTCGAAGTGTTTGAAAAGTACCGTACGCCAATCGATATGATCACTACTTCTGAAGTAGCAGTTTCATTAACGATCGATAACACGACACAGTTAAAAGAAATTTTGAAAGAATTGGAACCTTTCGGCACAATTGAAGTTGACAAGGACCAGGCGATCATTTCTGTAGTTGGCAATGAGATCTCGCAAACAAGAGATATGATCAAAAAATTATTTGGTTCTATTGTAAATATCCCGGTGCGTATGGTGTCTTATGGTGGCAGCCCGCATAATATCTCATTGCTTGTTTCTGCAAAGGATAAAACACAAATTCTTCAGCAATTGAATAAGGGAATGTTTGGATTGGATTGATGACCCTGAGTAGCAGTTTAATCAGAATTTAGATCGAACTCTTCTTCATCAGCCCTGATTGTATAAATAGCGATCGTTCCACCACCACCATTACCAATAGCTCCGACGAAGGGGCCTTTGATCACTTTGATCATTCCAATATCATTTACAGAGAGTGAATTAAGGAATGCTGCATCCATGCGCATCTCATCCACAAAAATGGTAGCTACTGACCCGCGGATAACGGGTACTCTGATTCCGCTTCTCGACACATATATTTGCAGGCCTGCTACCCTCCCTTGAAGCCAATCAAGAATATTGAAATAGGATTGGACATTTTCATTTTCTATATCGAAAACTGTTCCTTCAGCATTTCTAAACAGCCCACTGGCATATCGGTCATTTAGTATCTCGTTTGGGCTTTTGTAATTTCTTCCCTGCCTTTGCGCCATTGCGGCCAACGTAGTTGTAAATAATGCGGCTATTAAAAGAATTTTTTTCATGTTCTGTTTCCCCACCTTTTCAAGTTACTAAATAATGCTGTTAGCGGATAGTTAAGAGTTGGGTTTGAAAGGAAGATGCGACCATCGAATTAATCACACAAAATTCAATCCAAATAAAAAAGCTCCGTAATAACGGAGCTTCAATGCTTTCCCCGGGGAGCTACTTTAAATCCACAGATTCGTGGTACTAAACGATCAGCATCGCATCACCATAGCTAAAGAAGCGATATTTGTCTTTAATAGCTTTTTTATAGGCTTCCATTACCAGGTCATAACCTGCAAAAGCACAGGTCATGATCAGCAAACTTGTTTTTGGCAGATGAAAATTCGTAACCAACGCATCAGCAATATTAAATTCATACGGAGGATGAATGAACATATTGGTCCAGCCTTCAGAAGGTTTCAATAATTTCTGAGCAGTAAAAGAAGATTCAATAGCTCTCATAGTTGTCGTACCCACAGAGCAAATACGATGACCATATTCTTTTGCACGGTTCACGATCTTACAGGCATCTTCATCTATGCGATAATACTCCGCATCCATTTTATGCTTGCTCAGGTCTTCCACTTCGATCGGTCTGAAAGTTCCCAAACCAGTATGCAACGTGACTTCAGCAAAGCGGATACCTTTTATTTCAAGACGTTTGATCAATTCACGGCTAAAATGCAAGCCCGCTGTAGGAGCTGCAACAGCACCTTCGTGTTTTGCATAAACCGTTTGATAACGTTCTTTATCTTCCTCGTCAGGTTTACGCTTTATATATTTCGGAAGGGGCGTTTCACCCAATTTCTCCAACATACCACGGAACGATTCCTCACTATCTTCCCAAAGGAAACGAATGGTCCGGCCGCGGCTTGTAGTATTATCAATTACTTCGGCTACCAATTCTTCATTGTCGCCAAAATAAAGTTTGTTACCCACACGGATCTTCCTTGCGGGGTCAACGATCACATCCCAAAGACGGTTGGGTCTATTTAACTCACGCAACAAAAACACTTCGATCTTGGCGCCGGTTTTTTCTTTGCGGCCATACATCCTGGCAGGAAACACTTTTGTGTTGTTTACCACAAACACATCCTTATCATCAAAATAATCCATGATGTCGCGGAAATGTTTGTTCTCGATCTGGCCGGTATGGCGGTGGATCACCATCATACGGGCATCTTCACGTTTTTTGGCCGGATTCTGAGCAATAAGATTTAAGGGAAGGTCGAAACGAAATTGCGATAGCTTCATGGGCTTAATTTATTTTTTTGTTGCCAGCTGATGAACTGAAATCAGTGTCCCTTGCAAGTCTATCCTGAGTTTGCGAAGGAAGTCGTTCAACAGCATGAATTTTATTGGACTTAATAGTTAATTAATTTACTGGTGGACTGTCCGGGGCAGGCAATATTGAAGAAGGGGGTTGATTCCCATCCGGCCTTACGGCGCCGGGCGGTTCACTCAGTTTTAAAGTGGGCAAAGGTAAAGGATTTGGGCTCTTCTTTATGAATAATTTTTCACATTCTTTGCGCATTGATAACCCGGCATTACACCGTGAGATTTGATTATTTTTATGTATTCGGAGGTATTCAGCATCTTGAATAATTAAAAGCAAGACCATCATCTACTTTATGAAGCGATAC